>CAYGZI010000436.1:0-5537 GCA_964354245.1 uncultured Planctomycetaceae bacterium | reverse complement strand
CACGTTTCCTTGGATGCTCGCGATTGCCGCCGCTGCCGGCGTGCCGGGCGCGTCGGCTGCCGCGGACCTGGAGATCGTCCTGCCGTTGGGACGAACGGCCTATCAGACCAACGAGTGGATCGACGTCTCCGTCGCGCGACGCTCTGGGCAGGGCCTCTCGGCCGGGGACTTGGTCCTCCGGGTTCTCGGCAAGGGCGGCCTCCGAAACGGCGACAAAATGCGTGGCCCCCGACTCGCTGGTACGCACTGTTTGCACGCACCATTCCCCCGAGCCGTGCGACACAAGGACTACTGGGCCGTCAAACCGCCCCGTAAGGTCGGCTAGCCACGGGACGCCCCACGTCACCAGCACGTCAGCGCCGCTCAGGGCGGCGGCGAGTGCGGCCTTGGCCGAATCGCAGTAGGTCACGTAAGGGGAGAATTGGGTCGGTCCCGCTCCCGGCCCGGCATAGATCGGCATAAACGCCGCCATCTCGCGGCAGAGTTCCGGGCTGGCAGGAGCGCCGTCGCTCAGCGCCGTGCCGGTCCATTCGATCCGCTCGCGGTCGCAGCAACGCGCCAGACTGACCATCCATCGCTCCGCGCCCCCCATCACCAAGGTGGGCGTGAGCAACGCGACCCGGACCCGCTGTCGGAGTCTCAATCTCGCAAAACCGGGCGCCTGGATGCGGACCATGGTCTCAGTACAACGGCTCTTGGCTCTCGGTGACCTTCACTTCGACCCACGCGCGTCCCTCGCGGATGCGGCGAAGCGCCTCTCGATTTGCACTCTGCTTCTTCAGCGCACGTTGTTCGAGTTTCGTGAGCAGTTCCAGCAATCGCCGCTTCCCCCCAAGAATGCCGCCCACCACGAGCATCGACTTCTGGCGCAGCAACTCGTTGTCCGATGTCTCGATGTTCTCAATCATGGCGGGAATCGCGGGGCGCCCAATTCTTATCAACGCCGCGAAAACGGTCCAGAAATCGTACGGGCTCCCGTCGGACGATGTCCTTTCGAGCTCGGGGTCGGCCAGCGCCTTGGCTAACACGGGAATCGCTTCGACCCCACGGAACTCGCCTAACAAGAAGGCCGCCGCGCGTCGGGTTAGCTCGGGGTACTTCCCAGCGTTGGCAGGGTCGATCAACGGAATCAGCCGCTTGATCAGCTCGCTCCGATCCTGAAGAATGCTTTCCACGGCGCCGTCGCGCGTTCCGCGCTCGTGAGATTCAAGATCCCTGAGCCGGTCAGGGTCGCGCTGCTTAAGGCCGAACGCCGAAGCTCCCAGAGTCACCCCAATCAACAGCGTCAGCGACGCGACAGCGGTGATTGAGAGCCACGCGCGGCGCCCCGTCAAAAGGCTCCTCAAAGTCAAAGTCACGGCTATCTCCTTTGTGCTGGTTTCTAAGGACTCACGGTAATCGTAACGCTATCTGGAAAGCTCTCTGCATTACCCGGGTTGTGATGGTGCAACGCCTCAGTGATGTCCTTCACCTTCAACTCAAACGTGAGTGTCGCCGGGCCCGCGGGCGCCGTGAACGTCGGCTTCTGAGCCGTGTCATCGGAGAGGGTCACTTGTTGTCCGGCCGTCTGAGTCCACTTGTACGTCAGGCTGTCATTATCGGCGTCTGAACTGCCCGATCCATCCAACGTCACAGCCGCGCTGCTCGCTACGCTTTGGTCCGGTCCAGCGTCGGCAACGGGCCGGGCGTTTGGAATGTTCTCTGCAGGGAGCCCAGGAGCGTGATTGTTGGTCCCTCCCTTTCTCCCATCCGGCAGGACCTCGGTGATATTGGCGTGCCACTCTCCCTCGGCCGCGTTGCTGATGACGCACCAGCCGCCGCCATTGTCCCATTCCGCGACTTCCCTGAAATCATGCCGTCTTGCGCGCTGTGCGGTTGTGCCGCCACTACCCGGCCAGTCCATACGAAATGCCTTATTTGGGTTGATGTCCTTGTGAACCGCCTTCATGGCGGCCTGGACCAAGATCCACCGCAGCCAGGGAGAGCCCTGACGCGCGATCGAAGATGGCTATCTGCCGCGCGTAGTGCCGGAACCGCTCCAGCAACTGGGCGTCCAGCTTGTCGGTCTTGGTGCGGCGTTGTATCATGGCGCGGAGGCGCAGCGGAACTCCCGTGACAGTTTCATTGAGGTGCAAACATGAATGACCGGGCATTAGGCATGGGCAAAGCGAGTTGGCAAGCAATGGCGTGGACGAGGCTCATCGCCCTGGCGTCAATCGCCATTTGCGTGCTTGGATCCGCCGCAGCCGCGCGCGGAGCCGGCCGATATCTGCGGGTTGAGTATCCACCGTCAACCGCCGGGACGCAGGCGGCTGCGCCGGCCCGCAACTACCGTTTTGACGGGACGATGTCGCGCGAGGTGCTCGAAAACTACCTCTCGCGATCCATCTCGATGGAAGGCCTGCTCAATGGCCGCGGCGACCTCGACGACAACATCCGAATGCTCAAGCAGACGGGCGCCAAGTTCATCGGACGAAGCCTCTGCCTGTGGGGTGGCGAGGCGAATCTGCTCGCCAATCTCGACCGGGCGAGGAAACAGGTTCCCAAGGTCCACGCGGCCGATCCGGAGATGATTCTACAGGCCTGCATCTTTGAGATCGTGACCGCGCAGGTGGAGCAGGTTCCCGTGCCCGACTGGGCCTTTGCGGCCCTCGGCCGGCCCGTGGAGAAACGCAACTTCCGCTACGCCGAGATGCTCTATCCGGACGGACGGTTCAAGGACCACTGGAGGCGGGGCAACTCCGTCCCCGACGTGAGCCGGCCGGAAACGAAGCTCTGGTTCTATTATCTGGCGGCGTCCTTCATCGACGCGGGCTTTGAGGCGATCCACTTCGGGCAGACGGAACTGATGAACCGCAGCGACCGGAGTCTCGAGCACTACTCCCAGGTGCTCGCCCTGATGCGGTCTTATGCGGCCAAGCACGCCCGCAGGCGCATGTTGGTGTGCGATTCTCACGTTCCCAGCGGCGGCCTGGTGCGCGAGGGACGGCTGCTCATGGATTTTCATTCTTTCCCGCTCCGGATCATGGAGGTCCCCGACCGGCCGCAGGAAGCGATTCTGAAGGTCGGATTCTCCGACGGCATCTACGGCCGGAGCAAGGGAGGGATCGCGCCGAGCGGCTGGAAGTGCGGGCACCTCCCCTATCTCGTGGAGATCGACAACTGGGGCGTCAGCAGGCAGCCGGGGCGGGCGAAGGCGGGCGGCATCTGGATTTGGGGCTACGACGAAATCACCTGGTTCGCCCACCAGAGCCCGGAGTACCGCCACCAGTGGCTGCGCTACGCCTGGGATTGGGTCCGCAAGACCGACTCCAATGGCTACCTCCAAATGCCGGGCAGCCGCACGATGGTCTCTCCGTTGGACCGCAAACGCTGGTACTACGCCAACTCGCCCAGCCCGGCAGTCCCCGAAGGCTACGACGACGAGCTAGCGATCCGCGCCATCTGGGCGGCCGACTCGGGCCAGGACGCGCGGATCGAGGGCGATACCCGCCACGCGCCACCCGCCACGCCTCCGCCCAGGACGCGCGGATCGACGTCCATGCCCGGCAGGTGTCCCACCGCCTGACCCGCACCATGACCGGCGCGTGCCTGGAGGACGGTCAACCACGAGGTCTACGGCGGGATCTATAGCCAGATGGTCTTTGGGGAGAGCTTTCAGGAGCCGCCCCCGCCGGTCCCGATCAAGGGATTGACGGCTTACGGCGGGCGCTGGACCGTGCGCGACGGCGCGGTCTCGGCCGCCTGCGAGCAAGGCCCGAAGCTCGTTGCCGACGAGCCGGTTTTCTCCGAGGGCGAGGTTGGCGTCGAGGTTTTCTTGCCGGGGAAGTCGGGCGGCCCGGCCGGCCTGATCGTCAAGGTGAGCGAGCCCGGCGTCGGCATGGACAAGTTCATCGGCTACGAGATCGCCCTGGACACGGAGCGCCAATGGCTGGTGCTGGGCCGCCACCGCAACAACTGGGAGCCCATCCAAAACGTCCCCTGCCCGGTCCCCAGCGACCGGTGGATTCCGCTGGCCGTAAAGATGACCGAGACGCGGCTCGAAATCCTTGTCGATGGAAAACCGCTCCTCCAGTATGAGGACCGCGTGTACCCCCTGCACTCCGGGCGCGTCGGCCTGCGCCCGTTTGAGCGCGAGTGCCGCTATCGCAACCTTTGGTTCAAGACCGGCGGCCGACTCAAGGCGATTCCCTTCGAGCCGCTCGCGGACTCGTCCGACGAAGTGAGCGGGATGTGGCGGCCGATCCGGCGGGGTACGGCCAAAGGCCGCTTCGCCGTGGTGCAGGAAGGGGTCGGGAGTCTCTTTCGCGTCGGGGCAGACGCGACGGAACCACAGAAACCCTTTGCCCCCGACGTGAAAAAGAGTTCTGACCCCTTTTTCCAGAGCCAGCGGATCGTCTTTGCCGAGGGTCAGGGCGAAATCGGCATCGAGAACCGCGGGCTGAACCGCTGGGGCATGTCCTTCAGCCCGGCCCGTGGGGTCGGTTCAAGGGCCTCCCGGTCCGCAAGGACGTGGCCGAGGCCCTCGTGGCGCAAGGGCTGACCGTGCTCCGCTACGGCGGCTCGATGATCAACGCCCCCGAGTACCGCTGGAAGAAGACGATCGGCCCGCGCGACCGCCGGGCGCCCCGTCTGGTTCGACGTCCACGTCTGGAACAACGAGCCCCGCAATCCGGACGAGCTGGGCGGCGGGATCATCGGGCTGCGGGACCTCATCGCCGCACTCGGCAAGGTCTGCCCCGGGGCCGACTACCGCGTCTGCGTGTTCGAGGAGAACGCCGGCAACCACGCCGTGCGCCGGGCCCTGGGCCACGCCCACGCGATCAACGAGTTGGAGCGCACCGGGCCCATGGTGCCGATCGTCTGCGCGGCCTACTGCCTCCAGCCGTACCGGCAGAACGACAACGGCTGGGATCAGGGGATGCTCTTTCTCACGCCGTCGCGGGTCTGGGGCCAGCCGCCGTACTACGTCACGCAAATGGTCTCACGCAATTGGCTGCCCAACTGCGTCAAGGCGGAGGTGCAATGTCCGGGGGACTCTCTGGACGTCACGGCCAAGACGAGCGGGGACGGCAAGAGTTTATCGCTCCAGGTGGTCAACCTCGCCGGCCGCCCGGTCGCCACGCGGATCGCGCTCGACGGCTTTGTCGCTGCGAGCCCCAGCGCGACGAGCATCGAGTTGGCCGGCCAGTTGGACGACGTCAACACGCCGGAGAACCCGGAGCGAATCAAGCCCAGGCGATCCACCTGGCGGCACGGGCTGAGCGGCGGGAGCACGGACTACACGTTCCCGCCGCATTCGTTCACGATCCTGCGGTTTGAGTAGACAGACCGATGAGGGGCGAGGCGCTGCAAAATCCGGTGCAGCAAGCGCAGGCGATGGCCCGCGACGCTTCGCAATCCGAACCTCAGAACCCCGTTCTCTTCAGAGAATGTGAGCGGGTGCAATACCTTGCGTACCCCCCAATAGCGGCGGTAGGACTCGAACCTACGACACGCGGATTATGATTCCGCTGCTCTAACCAACTGAGCTACGC
>CAYGZI010000435.1:0-5538 GCA_964354245.1 uncultured Planctomycetaceae bacterium | reverse complement strand
GCCCATGCCCACGGCGCAGAACTCCAGGGCAAGAAGATGGGCACCTGGGGCCGAATGGCGATCTTCAGCTTCCAGGCGAGCAAGCCGCTGCCGGCCATCGAGGGCGGCATGGGAATGTACCAAGAGCGCGAAGACTGCGAGCGGGCCACGACCTTCGGCCATTACGACCTGCCCGACTCGTTCCCCGAAAGCAGCCCGTACCGCAAGTACTCCGGCACCGGCTTGGGCGCGAAGTTCCGCATGCACCCCATGTCCGCGGCCTTGGCCCGCTGCCAGCTTCGCGGACTCGACAAGCGCAATGCCGCCGGGGCCGCCCAGGTGCGGCGGCTCAACGACCGCCTCCTGCAATTGCCCGGCCTTTACGAGCAATCCTCCGGCCGCCGCGACATGAAGCGCAACTACTACGCCCACAACATGCTGTTTATCGACGAGAAGCTCTCGGGCATGTCTCGGGAGGCGTGCGTGCGGGCCCTTCAGGCGGAAGGCATCCACACCAGTGCCTACGGCTATCGGCTCCAGCACAAGTGCCCGCTCTACCGCGAGGCCGCGTGGTGGCACCACCTGCCGGCCCTCCCCGAACTGCCTGGGGCCGAGAAGGCCAATGCCACGGCGGTCCCGCTGCCGTACTTCACGCGCGAAGTGCCCGAGCTGTGCGACCAGTACGTCAAGGCCTTTGAAAAGGTCTGGGCGCGCCGCAAGCAGGTGACTTGAGCGGAACCGCCTTACGTCGAGGAGCACCCACGCGATGCACGAACCATCCCTCTTGGCAACCCTCGTGCGCCACGAGAGCGAGGCGCCCAGCGAGCCGAGCACCTGCGGACGCCGATACTTGATGATCAGCCGCCAGGACGCCGAGCGGCCCGTGGCGGCCTGGGTCCACGTGGTGGACATCGACGGGGCCAAAGAGCATTACCACGCCGTGGGGACCGAGCTCTACTACGTCCTGGAAGGCGAAGGGGCCGTGCGACTCGACGGCGTTGAGCACCCCGTGCGCAAAGGCTCCCTGGTCCACATCCCGCCCGGTGTTCTCCACGGGGCGGTCGGCCGGATGCGAATCCTGGTCGTCGGCATCCCCGACATGCGGGCCGAGGATGCGTTCTTCCCCAAGCAGAAACCGTAGCGCCGGCTGGCCGTCCTGCCCTTCCCTGCTCTCCCCTTCTGCCCACTGCCCTCTGCCGTCTGCCCACGGCCCACGGCCCACTGCGCAACGTCAAGCCGGCGGCGAGTTTCGCGCGCCAATTGCCCGGCCACTAACCTGCCTTGTAACTTCGACTTACGGCTGGTATAGTGTACGTCTGTTAGTATCCCTCACAAGGGTTATGTCCAACTGCTAGGCCGCTTTTTCGCCCCAACCTCTTGCCCGCCAACGACTTCGGCGCCCTCTTGCCATGAAGGCATATTCTCCGTTTTCGTCCCCTCCCGCAAACCACCACTTACGTCAACCGCCGCACCTCGACGCCACGCGCAACGCCTTGCTATACCACCACTTGCGCCGCCTCGCCCCCACGCCCGCTCGACGTAACCCCAAGTTGCCCCAGCGCAACGGCCCCTCTGCAACATCCACTTGCGCACGCGCAACTGCAATCGCACAGATGAGGGGGTCGGGAGTCTTCTCCGGCCCGGCAGACTTGCCTTCTGGTTGGCGTTTTCCCGGAAGAGACTCCCGACCCCTTTCGATGTACCCACTCCGGCGGATTGAGCCAGCGGCTGCGCAGCTCATCGAGTTTCTTGGCTGCCGCGGCTATTCGGCCTCCTTCCGCACTCGATTAAGAACAATTTCGACCTTTTCCGGCGCCAACTCAATGTCGCCAGGTCTGTCCACAACCGTCCAACCCTCGAGGTTTCTACTGATCTTCTCCGGACTGATAAACGGGGGGAGCGGCAGCAGGTAGGCAACACCCGGAAAGCTGATTCGACATAAAGTGCCAACCCGGGCGGCCCCGGCATCCTGGATTTCGATCAATCGGGGCAGGCTTTGAGCATCTTGAGTCCGTTTCCACGCAAACCAAACATACTTGAGCTTGTGCGGGCCGAACCGCGCATATCGTCGCAGGGAGTCAAAGCGTACGCCGAAGGGATCATACTCTCGATTCGAACTAAGCGTGTAGAGGTATTCTAACACGATCTTTGCAAGAACACGGCCAATCTTCAGTGAATCAAAAGGCCACGGAGTATACGTGCCAGTTATCAGAATATCTCCGCTGTCGAGCGATTGGAACCCGATTCCTGCCAATTGAGTCGTCAGCGTCCACTGATCTCCGTCCTCCTTGCGAATCATCTCGCCATCGCGATGCAGGAACTTCGGCGTTTTTCCTTTCCGAGTAGTCCTCACTCTCAGAACACGAGTGGATGCACCCGGGTGGCGCTCCGTGAAGTACTTCTCCAACTTCGCGAAGTACGCGTTGCACTTGTCGCACACGACACCTCGTTCAAGACGCACATCAAGAGCCGACGCACTGAACGGGTACACGTGGTATTCCTGTGTTGACGGCGCATCGGACGTGCAATCATACAAGCATTGAAACATAACCCTGCTCGCTTCCGGATACGTTTGACGACAAGTCGTCATCCTGTCAAGGTCCCGAGTCTACGCTCGCCTCTCGCTCAAACGCAAAGGATGACGCCCCTGTTCAGTCAGGGGTCCCGGCGGTGAGAAACGTGCGCGTTTCCAGACCTCCATCGGCGGTGAGTGCAACTCGCGCCAGGTCACACCTTCACACTCTCCCCACTCTTCTCAGTCTTCCGTCTTCCCGCGGTCAAATGCCCTTTCCTACCGCGCCAAATTCAGCTCCAATAGTCTCTCCAGCAACTCCTCATCGGCGATGCCCGGGTCCCAGCCGTAGGCGGCGAAGACGGCTGCGTCGAGCCGCTTGTGGGCCAGGTCGAGCCACGCCGGGCGCTCGTTGTAGAGGTTCGTGAGAGTGCGCTTCTTGAGGCTCTCCGCGCAATCGGGATCCTTGGGCACGATCCGCGGCCACCGCACGGTGCCAATTTCTGTCCCCTCTCCCTCTGGGAGAGCGTTAGGTTCCAAGGTCCCCTCTCCCTTCGGGAGAGGGTTAGGGTGAGGGCGGCCTGGCCGAGGAACGTGGGACGACTTGGAAAGTCGTCCTACGGTCGGCCGCACCGTGGCCGGATCGATGTACCGCGCCCAGGGACCGTCAACCGAGCCGGGGAACTCCAGCACGTCGGTCTTGGTCCACTCCGGCGGATTGAGCCAGCGGGTGCGCAGCTCATCCAGTTCCTTGGCCGCCGCGGCAATCGCCGCCTCCTGCCCCGCCGTCGGCTCCGGCAAGGGAAACGTCTCAAAGCAACTCGTCGGGGTGTAGCGCGGCCGCGTCTCCAACTGCGTTCCCTGCCGCAAGGCCCAAACCTCGTGAATCCGCGAGTGCAGGACGCCGAAGAACGAGTGTTCGGAACGTGCGAATACGATCAATTGGTGATCTGGCAGCGTTGGCGATTCCATCCAAACAAACAACCGATATTTGGACACCGTCGTTGTGGCCAAGAATTTGGGTAACGGCGTCAGTAGCCGCCGCATTGCAGGTCGCGCTTCAACGTGAATCCACCACCTCTCGCGGTACGCTTCTCGCTTGTTCTTTCCGCGTTCTGGCCGTACAAGGCGAACAACATGGTCGAACGGCCGTTCGTACCGAGATGCTTGCTCCATCGGCATGTCGACGCCGTAGTCGATGATCCACATGTCGCGTTGCCGGCGCGTGATGTCCAGCCCGTTGACCCACGGCACAAGCACGTCCGAGTTGGGTCGGCCATGCGGGTTTGGGGCGTGGAGCATCTCCACGGCGATATTCTCGGGTATGTCAAAGGCGCCGCCCTTCGTATCTCCCATGAAAGAAAGGCCTACGTTCTCCTTCAAAGGATGCGCACCGGTCGTGTCGGCAGTGGCGCGCAAGTTGGTATGAATGGCGGCGACAGGCTTGCCGTCGAGAATCCGAGAGCACTGGTCGCCTTTGTCAAACCCCACCATCGAGACATGCACCGCTGCCCCGTCGAGAATCCAGTCACGGTCGCTTTCCGCAAAGAAAATCTCGCCGGATTGCTTGATGCGTTCGAGCACGCGCCGGTTTGCCCCGCCGCGGATGCCTTGCGTTGCCAAGAGGCCGACACGGATGCACTTCCCGGCTTCGATTTGCGCTCGGGCCCTCTCAAACCAGTAGCAGCACAAGTCGGCCTCGCGCGGGACCCGCTCGTCCCAGACTGCGAACATCTGGTCCACGTACCCGTCGCCGAGATTCGTTCGCAGCAGTTTCCCTCCCAAGAAGGGCGGGTTCCCGACGATGAACTCCGCCTCGGGCCACTCCGGCTCGCGCGGAACTTCCGGGGCCGGGCCTGTAGGGTGGGACAAGCGCAGCGCAGTCCCACCAGACCCCCGTTGAGTCTTCGGTGGTGGGACTGCGCTGCGCTTGTCCCACCCTACGCCGCCTGTGGTCGCGGGGATCGCCAGGATCGCGTCCATGCACCGGATCGACTCGATCGGCTCCAGCACCGGGTCCGTCGGGGCCCGGAACCCGTTGTGGTGCATCCACTGCAAATACCCGATCCAGATCACCACCTGGGCCAATTCCTGCGCAAACGGGTTGATCTCGATGCCCGAGAGCTGCGTGGGGCGCACGTGCGGGATCATCGACAGCCCGTGAGACGCCGCATAGCTGATCACCTCCTTTTCCAGGTCCAAGAGGAGATTGATCGCCACGTATAGGAAGTTCCCCGACCCGCAGGCCGGGTCAAGCACCGTCACGTGGGCCAGGCGCTCGGCAAAATCCAGCAGTGCCCGGTCAAAGGCCCGGCGCTCCTTGGAGTCTCTCTTCCGGGCTGACACGGCCCGGCTCTGAGAGCCCGCCGCCTTCTTCACCTTGGGCCAAAGCTCCTTTTCGCACTTGGTCTTGACCGCCTGCCACTCGCGGCGCAGCGGGGCCATCACGACCGGCTCCAGGAGCGTCAGGATGTCCGCCTTGCTCGTGTAGTGGGCCCCGATCTGGGAGCGTTTGCTGGGGTCCAACGTCCGCTCAAACAGGGTGCCGAAGATCGACGGCTCGACGCTGGCCCAATCGTAGCCGTCGATGTTGATGAGGGTAGCGATTTCTTCGGGCGTGAGCTTGACTACGCCGGCATCGGCGAACAGCCCGCCGTTAAACCGCAGGATCGGGTCAGCCCCAAAATCGCCGCCCGAGGCCATGGCCTTGAAGAGCCCCTCCAAGCGCCGCGCCAATTGCGCCGGGTCGCGGCGCGAGCCTTCGAGGATGTGGCTGAAGAGCCCCTCGGGCAAGAGCCCGATGTCCTCGCCGAACATGCAGAACATGAGCTTCATGAGGAAATGGGCCGCCGGGTGGGCCTCGACGCCGCGCAGTCGCATCCCGTCGGCCAGCTCGCCGAACCGATCGGCCGCTTCCTCGGTGATGTGGACCGTGGTGACCTCGGGCCGCAGTGCCTCGGGGTCGAAGAAGACCTTGCGCAATACGTCCAGATTGCGGGGCTGGGCCAGCCCGGCGAGGTTGAAGGCGTGGACCTGCTTGGCCGTGC
>CAYGZI010000434.1:0-5542 GCA_964354245.1 uncultured Planctomycetaceae bacterium | reverse complement strand
CCACCAGTCATTCCCCTCCTTGTTGCCCCAAGGGCCGTGAACGCTTACAGAACGCCTATGACTTGGTTGACGTCATCCAGGGCTTCCCACTTGACAGCATATCGAGGCTCGTGCTCGGTGGGCATGGGACCTCCGACGGCCACGTCGGCCTGCAGCCGACCAACAACAACACCGAGATCCCGGAAGGCTACGGAAGCATAGACGACCAGACAATATCGGCGGATTTCCTCGGTCCGGAGGGCATTGTTGCCATCCAACAGCGTCTTAAGGCAATCGCGTTCATTGACATCCAGTCCTGCGTAATTGGGATGAACACGGAGGGCGCGAAGAACCTCTACAACACGCTCCACCGGCCGGTGCGTTATGCGGATGGGGACGTTGGCGCATGGAACACTGAGCCTGCCCCGCGCGGCCCCCTAAAGTTGGGCGGTTATTGGAAATGGTATCCCGAGTGATGACATGTACGGGGAGAAGATTGCCAGTTCCGGAGCGTGGGTGTGTGGTCGGCTCCGTTCCGGTCCGCGATTTCGTGACGGAACGCGCGACCTCTTCGGTTTGCGGACAACGCAGCCGAAATGGCCGTGTGTTACATCGCGCGCGGGCGTCCGCGAAAGCGGGCGGGGTTGGAGCGCGTACGTTGGGGAAACGAGTCATGCATCAGCGAATGTCGAGGCACAAGGAGAAGCGAATGAACCACGTACCACTGTTCGCCCGGCTTGCGGTTGTCGCCGCGCTCGGGACGTGTTTTGGATGCTCGCGGGCCGATGATCCCGACGGCGAGACCGCGCAGGCGGAACCCGTGCCCATCGAGCCTTTTCCCACGGAGCCGGGCGTTAAGCCGCTGGACCACCAGGCGTTACCTCTGCCCGAAAACCCTCCTGTGCGCTTCAAGAAGCTCTTCACGATCCAGGGCACGGCCAAGTTGGGGTTGTTCATCCTCGCCTTCTCGCCCGACGGCAAAGTCCTCGCCGTCGGCAGGTGGGGTAACGAGATCCCGGACGTGACCCTCTGGGATGTTAAGAGACGCAAGCTTCTGCACGTTCTCCCGCACGGCCGCGACATGAACCAGAATATCACGGCAGTTGCCTTCGTGCCCCCGGGCGATCGCCTCGTTACGGGGTACTGGACTCTCAACAAGGCTCTCCTCTGGGACGTGCGGACCGGGAAACTCTTGGACACGTTGGAGACCGGGGAGAAAGTAGGGGACTTCATTACCGGTCTGGCCGCCTTTCCCGACGGCAAACGCGTCATCTGCTGTGCAGGGAGCGGCCTGATTCTTTGGGACCTTGAGGCCAAGACGCATAAGACCCTGTCCTTGGAAGAGCACGTCCCGGTAAAGGACTCCTGGCGCCCTACATCTCCGCCGCGCTGCGATTCGGTCGCGTTCACGGCGGATGGCTCGCGGTTCGCCACCACGGTTAACCAGGTGGCGTATGCCCCCAGAATCCTCCTCTGGGATGCCAAGACGTGCCAGGTGACGCGTTCGATTCCCATGCAGAGGGGCAACCACCGCTTCGCCTTAGCTCCGGACGGTTCCAGCTTCGCAGCGGACTATTACGACCCAAGTCTGCCACACTCCTACGACCCAACCGTCAGCCGTGATGTAGTCGGCGTTTGGGACATGGCCAGCGGTAAGAAGGTCCTTGCCGGGCGGCTGTTCAACTGGGGCCTATACGACCTGGCGTATACCCCGGACGGCAAGTACCTCCTGGCGGCCGGGGTCCACAAGGACATCATGGAAGCGGGTGGCAAGCCGGTGATCGGCGTTTGGGACCTGGCCACCGGGAAGGTGGTCAACTCGCTGCCCATGCCCGCCTATGGCCCGCTCCGCATCGCGATCTCGCCGGACAACAAGCTCCTTGCGGTCCCCGGGCGCAACATCGACATCTACGCCATCGAGTACACGAGGAAGTAGCGCGTTGCGTCGAGACGGTGATCCGGCTTTGGGACGACGCGGCGCTGTACGAGCAGGAAGGCCGCCGCGAGCCCGGCAGCGGCCCCGGTCCCCGCCGGCCCCGAGCAGGCCCCCGCGGCAGTTCTCGACTCGGGCACGCCAGCGGCTCCCCTCTGCCAGGCCTCCGGCCCATCCTCTTGCACGCCCTCCGCAAACCTCGACACCGGCTCGGTTTGCCGATAATCTACGCTGGTGCGTGCGTCGGCGTCGAAGTGGGAAAGAGGGATTCACCACCGAGACACGGAGGGGCCGGAGAGGAAACACAAGGACACGATCGGCCCCCCTCTTCGGGACGTTGCTCGGATTCCGGGTTGCGCCGACCGCGGTTTCAACGTCTTAATTGATGAAGGCGTTGAGGAGCACGGCTTGAAACACACGACCGACGAGGTCCTGGCTCTGCTGGCCGATCACGGCGCCCGCCTGCACGCGCTCCTGACGCGGTTGACGCTGCGCGAGGACGTTGCCGAGGACCTGATGCAGGAGCTTTTCCTCAAGCTGACCCAGCGGGCCGGCTTCGGTCGAGCCGAGGATCCGGTCGCGTACGCCTTCCGCGCCGCGATCAACCTGGCGTTTGACTGGCGCCGAGCCCAGAAAAAGGCGCCGCGGACGGAACCGGCGTCCAGCGATCTGGTGGCCTGCGGCCGCTCACCGCCGAGCGAGGCCGCGGGGCGCGAGGAACTCGAGCGCGTGCTGGACGCCATCGGACGGCTGCCCGGGCTGAACCGCGACATCGTCGTCATGAGGTACCTGGAGCAGCAGAGTTACGAAACCATCGCCGGCCAGTTCGGCAAAACGCCGCATCAGGTGCGGGGTCTCTGCCACAAGACCCTCAGCCGGCTCCGCAGCCTGCTCAACAACGAGTCTTCCTCGCGTTGCGGATTTGGAGGATCGCAAGATGAACGTTGATCCGTCGCTCCTCCGCACTCTCGACCAACTGGCTCAAATCGAGCCGGACGCCGAGTCCTCGCGTCGCGCGATCGAGCGGGCGCGTTTGGCAGTCGTCAGCCAATCCGTTTCTCGCACTTCGTTTTCTTGGAGAAGAGTCATGTCGCTACGCAACGTTGCCGCCGCAGTCGCCGCTTTGGCCGGCGTCTGCCTATTGACGCTTTGGCTTTCGCCCTCCAGCTCCAATGGCGGGTTGGCGTTCGGCCAAGTCCAGCTCCAAGTCGAGAAGACGAAATCCGTCCAGTACGTCGAAACCAGGCAAGACAAAACGCCAAAAGGCGATCGGGCCGGACCGAAGACCGAGAAGCGCGTGATGATCCTGGGCCGCTATCTCAAACGAGAGGAGGTCCGGGTCGTCCAAGCAGGAGACAAGCTGCCCGACGGTCAAGCCTGGACAGCGCAGCCCGATCACTCCATCACCATCTTCGACGCGCAAAAGGGGAGAATGGTCGGCCTGTTTCCGGAAAAGAAGCTGTTTTCCGTGGTCAGAGGTACCATGGGGATCTCCCCCGACGACGGCCAGATCGTTGATACGGGCAAGATCAAGCCCCTGCCCGAGGCGGATTTCTACGACGAGATACGCCGGGTCCCCGCGGACAACGCGGAGAAGCTGCCGGAGCGCATCGTAGATGGCAAGAAGGCGATCGGCTTCCGCGTGGTGGAAAAGACAGAGAGAAAGCGGGGCACCGACGCGTTCACGAGGACGTTCTGGGTTGACCCGCAAACGAAACTGCCGATTCGGATCGAGATTTCTTTCCGAAGCACCGATGCCTTCATGGGCCAATCCGACTGGGTGCAGACCGATTTCATCTTCGACGCACCGATCGATCGGGCGCTTTTTAGCACCGAACCGCCCGAAGGCTACACGGACGTCGAAGCTGAGGCCGCGAAATCCGAGAAGCCGCCCCGCTCGACTCGCCCGGCGTCAACACGCTGACCTGGGCCTTACGCCTCTTGACACCGCAGCCGGCGCCGTGACTTCTGCGCCGGCTGCGGCGTTTCTTCTTGCGAGCGTTCAAGGACGACGAACCCTGCATCTTGGCCCCGCTCGGCCTCGCACGTCAGTTAGATCCAGACCACGCAGACGACGTGTGGGTCGCCCCCCGCGGTGCCGGCGGAGGAAGCCGTCGGCCTTCCCCATCCCCTCCATTCCTGCCCGCCCGCAAGGCTCGACATCGGCTCCTCTTGCGGGTAATCTAGTCTCGTGCGTGCTTCTGTCCGGTCCGCGAGCCGTTCTGCATGAAAGGAGCTCAAGACATGCGGGATTTCGTTCGAGGCGTGGTTGTCGGGATGGGCCTAGTCGCCCTTTGCCTCGCTTCTGTTGCTGCGGGGGCGGAAACGGTCCGGCTCTCGTCGCTCGACCTGAGCAAGATGCGCCAGGGCTGGGGCAAGCCGCAGGTGAACCGCTCGATCCGCGAGAAACCGCTGTCCGTCGGCGGCAAGCGGTTCGAGCACGGCGTGGGAACCCATGCCAATAGCGTTCTCTGGATTGACTTGGCCGGCGGCTCCGAGAAGTTCCTCGCCTCGGCCGGCGTGGACGACGCCGCGGGCGGGCCGGGCTCGGTGACATTCAAGATCGTGGGCGACGGCCGCAGACTCTGGGAATCGGGCGTGATGAAGCCGGGCCAGCCGGCCAAGGCCGTGGACCTCGATCTCAAAGGCGTCCAGTGCCTCTTGCTTCTGGTGGGCGACGCCGGGGACGGAGTGAGCTTCGATCACGCCGATTGGGCCGAGGCCCGCTTCATCGTCGCCGGCGCCAAGCCGAAAACGATCAGCCGCCCGGCGGAGGAAGCCGCGATCCTGACGCCCAAGCCCGGGCCCGGGCCGCGGATCAACGGCCCCACGGTCTACGGCTGCCGCCCCGGCAATCCGTTCCTTTACCGCATCCCTACGCAAGGCGAGCGTCCCATCGGCTTTTCCGCCGAGAGCCTGCCCGAGGGCCTGAAGCTGGACGGCAAGACCGGGATCATCGCCGGCGCCTTCTCCCGTCGCGGCACTTCCGTGGTGACGCTCAAGACCGCCAATGCCCACGGCACGGCCGAGCGGAAACTCAAGATTGTCTGCGGCGATCTGCTTTCCCTGACGCCCTCGATGGGCTGGAACCACTGGTACGCCCACTATGACCGCGTCACCGACAAGATGATGCGCCAGGCCGCGGACGTCATGGTTGCCAGCGGCATGGCGGACGTGGGCTACCAGTACGTCAACATCGACGACTGCTGGATGAACGCCCCCAGGCAGCGCGACCCGATGCGCGTTGGCCCGCTGCGGGACAAGGAGGGCAACATCCTGCCCAACAAGCACTTCCCGGACATGAAGGCCCTCACCGATTACATCCACGCCAAAGGGCTCAAGGCCGGCACTTACACGTCGCCCGGCCCGTTCACTTGCGCGGGATTCGCGGGCACGTACCAGCACGAGGCCCAGGACGCGAAGCAGTTTGCCGACTGGGGCTTCGACTTCCTGAAATACGACTGGTGCTCCTACGGCAACGTGGTCAAGGGGGACACGAGCCTCGCGGCCATGAAGAAGCCCTACCGCCTGATGGGCGACCTCTTGAAGAAGCAAGACCGCGACATCCTTTTCAACCTCTGCCAGTACGGCATGGGCAACGTGTGGGAGTGGGGGGCGGAGGTGGGCGGG
>CAYGZI010000433.1:0-5562 GCA_964354245.1 uncultured Planctomycetaceae bacterium | reverse complement strand
CTTCAGACGCCGCCTGCCGATTGGAACAGCAGGCTCAAGTCGGCCGGCTCGTAGAGCGGGCCGGCCGCGTTGGCCAGCACGGCCCAGCCGGGCGGATCGGGGCGCCAGAAGTGATTCCACCCCAGCACCTGGCCGCCCTGCTTGAGGGCCCGCTCACGGAACACGTAGTGGATCCGCCAGCAGAACTCCGAGGCGCCGGTTTCCCATCCGCTGCGGTAGAGCTTGTTGGCCTCGGCGCCCAGGAAGAGCACGGTGCCCGGCGCACACCCCAGGAAGACCCCGGAATTGATCTTGCCCTGAAGGCTCCGGAGGGCGTCCCAAGGCGGGAAGATCACCTGGGCCCAGGTGAGATGGTGGTCGGTGAAGGGGACCGCCTTGGCCGGCACCAAGTCCGCGGGCGCGGGAAGCGTGGGCTGATCCTCCCACGTCCAACCGCCGGGCAAGAGCTCCTGGGTCTCGACGCCCCACTCCATCCGATAGGTCAGGTGCGTGCCGGTCTCGGCTTGGGGGCCGTCCTGGCGATCCTGCGGGCTGACGGTCTGGTAGTCGACCGTGACCTTGGCAAACGAGCTCGTGTAGCTGTTGAGCCCTTCGGCCAGCCCGGTGAGGGCCTTGCAGTCGGGGTTGTCGGGATCGAACGGCTCGTAGCGGATCCGCACCGCAAAGGCCGTGGGTTTGCCGGGATATTGGACCCAGGTGGTGGCGCCGTGCTGGGCCACGGCGCCGAGCACTTCGGCCGCGAAGGCGTCGCGGTCTTCCCAGGCGATCAGAAACTGCCGCTGGGCGCGGAAGCCCTCCAGGCTGTACTCTTCTTGCGGCGAGCCGCCGAGCTCTTTGAAGGGGACGGACATGGGAAGTAGACAGGAGACAGGAGACAGGAGACAGAAGATAGTAGTCGGTAGACAGTAGTCAGAAGATGGAAGCCACGCTGCCATTCAGCAATCATCATTCATCATTCATCATTCCGCATTCATCCCTCATCCCTCATCCTTTCTCCAAGACCCCGTGGGCCGCGACCGGCCCGTCGGCGGAGAAGCGGATCCCGTAGGCCACGGGCTTGCCTTCGCTGACGTCCACCTCCACGCGGACCGAATCGACCACCGCCGAGAGCTCGTAGTAGTTTTCGCCCGAGTCGTCGGCATGGAGGGCCAGCGCGACGGCGTCGCCTTCGGCGACGGGGACCTTGGCCGCGTCGGTGGCCTTGACCTCCAGCCG
Source organism: uncultured Planctomycetaceae bacterium (assembly GCA_964354245.1). GTDB lineage: Bacteria > Planctomycetota > Planctomycetia > Pirellulales > Thermoguttaceae > CAYGZI01. The sequence goes on along the minus strand of CAYGZI010000433.1, from coordinate 4,347 downwards.
GCCGGCGCAGTCCTTCACTCCGGCCACGCGGCGTTTGGCCCCGCCGGTGTCGTTGGCCGCGTAGGCCCGGTTGGCGGCGGTCTTCTCGATCTGCCAGAAGGTGAGGTGGAGGACCTCTGCACCGCCGAGACGGAGGGTGCCGTTTTTGCCGCTGAGCACGGGCATTGGCGAATTCTCCCTAGCCGCTGGAGGACGACTCGCCCGAGGACGTGCCGGACGAGCCCGATGCCCCCGCGTGGGTCGTTCCCAGGATCGCAATGTCGAAGAGCACCGCGCCGCCGGCGGCCTCGATCTTGAGCATCTCGCTGCCGAACTCCACCTCCCAGCCGTCGCGGACGTTGGACAAGAGGAGCGGGCTTGAGGGCATCACCTTGAGCGTGTCGCCGATCATGCCGAACGGGACGGCCCACTCGTCGATTCCGGCGGCGCCGACCACAAGGTAGCCGTCGCCCGCCGCATTCTTGTTGACAATGAGGATCGCCTTGATCCGGGTCATGGGGATGGTGATGGTGTCGCCGAAGATCGGCTGCTCCAGCGCCCCCAGGCAGAGGAGCATCGACTGGCCGGCGCCCAGCGAGCAGTCCACGGCCCGCCAGACGGCGTCGGCCTGATTGGCCGCAAAGCCGTCGGGCAAGTCGCGCTTGAAGAGGAGCTGGTTGCTGTCGGCAATCAGGAAGCTGCCGGCGCGGTCGCGCCACGTCCAGCCCAGTTGTGCGTGAATCGTGCTCGAAAGCGTGGTTGCCATGTTCAACTGCCGGAAGCGAGGTAGACGGAAACGGAAAACTCGACGGTCAACTGCCAGACGCCGCCGTCGTGCTGCCTGGCAACGTCCGCAGTGCGGCGGATTTGGACGACGCGGTCGCCGCCCTCCAGGTCGAACTGGCTGCGGTCGAAAGCGGCCTTGACCTGCCCGACGATGGCCAGGCCGGCGTCGTAGCTCTCGTGCCAGACGTGGACGGCCATCGCGACCTCATCCTGGGCGTCGCCTGCGTTCGTGCGGAAGACGGTGCGGCCGGCCTTGCGCTCCAGCGTGGCATAGGGCCGGCCGTCGCCGTGGAAGGTCCCGGTCCGCACGCGATGGGCCGGCAAGAGGGCCTCAAGGCTCGGGCTGGCGGCCCAGCGGGCGTGGATGGCCTGTTCGAGGGTCACGGGACGATCCTTGGGGGCTGGGGGTTAGGGATTAGGGATTGGGGAATGGGGTGGGGAGTGACGGAGTGAGAATGAGAAATGACAAATGAGAAATGAGAAGGGCAAAGGGAGAATTGCAGACTGGCAAATGAACGCGCATTTTCCATTTCTCATTTCTCATTTCTCACTTCTCACTCGTCCTTGTTCACCGGCACTGGCCACCTCACGTTGTCACCCCGTCACCTTGTCACCCCATCACCCCGTCACCCCATCCCCTAGTCCCCAGCCCCTTCCCTCCGCACGGAATCGATTTCCATCAACGCGTCGATCCGGTCGGCCTTGTGCCAACCGACGATCGCGTAGATGGTCCCGTCGGCCGCCCGGATGCGGTGCGTGTAGTCCAGCGCGAGGTCCTCGGCCAGGAAGACGGTAAACCGCGTCGCGGCCAGTTGTCGCGATTGCTCTTCGCCCGCCGCCGCGCTTTGCGCCCGGATCTTTGCGCGCAGGCCGGTCTTCCAGACGTGCCACGTGGGCTCGTCGGCCCCGCCGCTCCCCTTGGCGTAAGCAACCTTCTCGACGTCCACGTAGGCATCGAGGCCGTGGTGGAGGGCCAGATTCCGGGCGACACACCGCCAGCGGGCGCCGAGCATGGTCTGGCGGACCTCCAGGATGGTCCATCGCACGCCGTCGGCATCGAGGATGACGTCTCCCGGACAAGGGGCTTGCGCGAGTTCGGCCGCCGGCAAGTGCCAAACGGCGTCGGCCGCGGGCGGGCGCTGGGCCGCCTGCGCAGACTGTTCCGATTCGCGGGTCCGCACTGCTTGGCGCAGCGCGTGGGCCACCTCAGTCCGTACCGAGGTGCCCGGGCGCGTGACGGTGACGGGGGCCAGTCCGTCGGTCACTGCGGCGAAATCGTCGCTGAGGTCGAACATCAGGTGATCCCCTGGGAATGGATCTCAAAAGGCTCCTCGCCGGCCAGCTTGCGCTCGCACCAATCGGCCGTGGCCTGAAGGGCGGCCAGATAGTCGTTCCAGGAGACCGTCTGGCCGTCGAGGGTGTAGGTGGGCTTGGGATTGGCGGTCAGCTCGGCGATCAGGGCCAGCGTCTGGCTCTTGATCGTGCGTACGTGTTCCAGGTCGCTGGGCATTTTGGCCTCCTCAGATGGAGTGGACGCGGAAGCGGACCAGGATCACCTGGCCGGCGGCCGGCGTCAGCTCGTAGACGATCCGATAACTCCGCCCGGCCGCGGCAAACGCCGGTTGCGCGGCCACATTGAGCAGGTGCTTGAAGTTGTAGCCGAGGGAGTCTTTGGTCCAGAGGGCGTCGGTCTGAAGCGTGTCGAAGATGACGCCCGAAACCGACAGCGGCACGGCGACGTGTCCGGTGACCGCGGTCTGGCTGTCGGGATCGTCCTCGTCCAACAGGTAGATGCTGTACTTAATCGACGCAATGTCGGCCCGAGCGACGACGGCGCCGGCCGCTCCCACCACCCGGGCCAACAGGGTGGCCGAGCCGTTCTTGAAGACGGTGCCGTGGATGTCTTGTGCGTCAGCCATAAAGCTGTCCTGCTTCTGGTCCGGTGGTGAAGATGTCGGCCTCGGCGGACCCGGTAGATTGGATTTGCCCGGCCCGGCGGCCGGTCACGAAGACCTGGCCTGCCGGCACCCCGCCCGGCCCCGACGGGACCGGTGGCGGCCCGGGACGCCTTGCAGCACGCCGACGCGCGGCGCGGACCAGCACGCCGGGGTCTTCGTAAAGCCCCCGGATCTCCGCCGCCGCGAGCCCCCGGCTCCACACGGCCACCGTCCCGATCCGGCCGGGCCACGGAAGATAAAGGACCGAATTGCCGGAGCCGATGCGGAACGGGCCGCTGTTGCTGCCGGGAAGCGCGGCCGATCCCGTCGAGGCCACCTGGCGCCCGTCCCAATAGAGCATCAGCTTGGACTCGGCCAGGACGACCGCGGCGTGATAAGTTCGCCCCGTCACCCAAAGGCTCGTCACCACGTGGCTCGCGATGGTCTGGCCGGTCCCTCGCGACCAGCCCTCCAACTTCACGTTCGCGGGCGACATCTGCTCGTAGATGTGCAGGCCGTAGCCCGATTGCCAGATCGCATTCCGCGTGGCCAGCGGGCGGTATTTGCCGTTGGCCGGGTTCCAAGCGGTGCTGGAGCTGGCCCAAACGGCCAGCGTGAAGTTCCCGGTGAGGTTTGTAAGGCTTCCGGCCCCGCAATCGACGTACTCGTTCGTGCCGTCGTAATCGAGCATCCAGCCGGGCGGAGCGGCAACCCAGTCGTTGGCCGGCTCCATGTTGACCAGCGTGCCGTGATTGGCGTAGCCCGATTGGTCCGGCAGCCGGCTCCCGGTCGGCCCGAGTCCCGGCACCCAAAGGCCGACCAGCCCCTGCCAGAGGCGCGGACAGGCGAGCCGGCCCTTGGAGGCGAATCCCTGAGAGTAGCTCGGGAGATGACGGGCAACGGCGAGCATGGGGGTTCAGGGCTTGGGGAACGTCGAATGACGAAAACCAAATGACGAAGGAAGCACGAAAGACGAAGCACGAAAACGCGAACCCTCGGGCTTCGTGCGTCGGATTTCTTTCGTCATTTGGCTTTCGACATTCGTCATTCTTGTGCGTACCTACTGCACCTCGTCAACCAGCGGCGTGAGTGTGATCTTGTGCGAATCGTTGTCGCCTTCCAGGGCCTGACCGGATTTGTTGACCACGACCGGCGACCCGTAGCGGGCCGGCGGCGAGAACTCAAAGACCTGAGTTTGCACCACGGCGTCCGCGTCGTTGGTCAAGACCAGACAGCCGACGAGCAGGAGCTGCTTCTTCCACTCGTCTTCCTCCCCGGCCTTGTAGGCGGAATCGGCGCCGGCGACTCCGCCGGGGAAGGTGGCATTGTCGCGCGAGGCCGCCCAGTAGACCTCGATGACGTTGCCCGCCGTGGGGGCCACGTCCATGTTCAGCTCAACGCACACGGCCCACCGGGCGGCGAACCGCCCGTTGGCGTCGCCGAGGTCGCCCTTTTGTCCCTGCCGGGCGGCGTTGTTGGCCAGGCTCGCCAGGGTGATGTCATAGTCGCGCGTCCCGGCGCCGGCCCAGACCTTGGAGGTCGCTTGTTTGGTGAGAACATCGGTGGCCATGGAATCTCCAGAGGGGCTAGGGATTAGAGGCTGGGGGTGAGGGGGTGACAAGGTGACGGGGTGAGGGGGTGGTAA
>CAYGZI010000432.1:0-5573 GCA_964354245.1 uncultured Planctomycetaceae bacterium | reverse complement strand
CAGCTCCATCATGATCTTGCGGGTTCTCACCACCCGGTCGCTGGTCGTCCGAACGTCGAGTCCTTCCTCGGCGGGGTACAGGCAGGAGGCTTGAATCCGCGAGCCGCCCGGCCAGACCAGCTCCACCAGGCAGAGGCGGCAGGCCCCGTAGGGCAAGAGCGCTTTGTGGTGGCACAGCGTGGGGATCCAGATTCCAAGCTTCTCGGCGGCCTGAAGGATCGACGAGCCCTCTTCCACGTCCAGGGGTCTGCCGTCAATCGTCAAATGGACCATTCGCTAACTCCTCTGATGCGGATCGCTGTCCAGCGAGGCGACCAGCTCCGAGCCCTTGCGGTATTCGAATCGCAGGCTCAGCTCGGGTCGGCCCGCCAAAATGGTGCGTATCGTATCGGCGACGTCTCCCATCGGTTTGAGGTCCGGGTGGCTCAGCCGGAATTGGGCGCGGACCGTGGTGCCGCGGCCGGGCTCGGAGACGACCTCCAGGCCGCCGCCAGCCTGCTCGGCCGCCTGGGCCAAGAGCGGCAGGCCGAGCCCCACCCTGCGCGTCGTCCGCGTGGTGAAGAACGGGTCGAGCGTCCGCTGGCGCGTCTGCGGATCCATGCCCTTGCCGTTGTCGGCAATCTCCAGCGTCAACAGGTCTTGCTGAGCGTCCTCGGCGATCCGGATTTCGATGCGGCTGGCGCAGGCGGTCAGGGCGTTCTCGACGATGTCCAGGATGTGCAGCGACAGGTCTTCCATAGTGGTCGATACCCTCCGCCCGCCCTCGTTGCGCAGCGCCCGGCCGATTTCGTCCAGTCCGGGTTCCTCGGCGAAAAACCGGCTCGACCCTTTGCCGATGTCTTCCAGGCAATGGGCGTCGGACGACCGCACCACGGGGTAGTTGCCCCAATCTCCGGCCGCCCCCGCGGCCGAGACCTCCAGCGCGTCCAGCCCAAGGCCGCTGGGGATAAACCCCAACTGCCCGATCAAGCCGAAGCTCTGGCGGTCCACGTGGGACGCGATCGCCAGCCCGCGGTGATCGTGAATGACCCGGACCACCTCCTCCAACTCCAATTGGCTGGCCCCGATCAAGAGCCGCCCGTTGACTCCGGTCGCGCGGTCTTCGTCGTCCACGACGGTTTGTGGGCCGAAGGCCTCCTCGTCGTTCTCCCCCGGCAAGTTCTCGTAAACGACGTCCTGCACGCGGAGGGCGTCGCGCTGCGTCCTGAATAGCCCCAGGAGGTGTACTTCTTCCTGGGAGGTGATCTCAATCCCCGGGATTACGCAGAGCGACTCGCGCTGGCCGGCGGCGCCGACCGCGGCCGCGTTTTCCGCCGAATTGTGATCGCAGATCCCGATCATGTCCAAACCCGCGGCCTTGGCCCGCTTCACGATCGCCGTGGGCACCATCTCTCGCTGGGCACACGGCGACAGGCAAGTGTGAATGTGCAGGTCGGCCCGGAACTCCCTCATCTGTCTTGGGGTCTTGTCTGGTTGTCCTCTTGGCGTCGCCTTGTCAATCGCCCGGGCTAGCCTCCCGCCGCCCGGCCTTTCACCCCGAGTTGGTGAAGCCGCCCGGCCAGCTCGAAGGCCGGCAGCTTGCTGAGCAGGATCGGCACTCCCTCGGCCTCCGCTTTCTCAATCGTCTCCTGGGCCGGCTCTCTGCCGTTGACAAGGACGACTCCGCAAAGCCCCTTCATGCTGGCCACGGCCACGACGTTCACATGCGTCTGCAAGGTGATCCACAGGTCGCCCTCGACGGCATGGGCAATGACGTCGCTCAACAGGTCGCTCGAATAACCTCCGGTGACTTCGCAGTCCAGACTGTCGTGGGCCGACCTCACTTCCAAGCTAAGCCCGTGTACCAGATCGGACAGTTTCATGTTTGTCCCCGTTGGTGACAAAACGCGCGGTAAGCAGCGTTCCCTTGCCCGGCTCCGAGCGGATTTCGAAGTGGTCGCTGCTCCTGCGGATGTTCACGAGCCCCATTCCCGCCCCGAACCCAAGCTCCCGGACCCAGTCGGGCGCCGTGGAGTAGCCAGGCTGGAGGGCCTTCTCGATGTCCGGGATGCCGGGCCCGGAGTCCTCGGCCTCCAAGAGGATCTCGCCCGGCTGCACGTTGGCGCGGATCGCCCCGCCTTCGGTGAAAATGACCAGGTTCATCTCCGCCTCGTAGCTGGCGATCGCCACGCGCCGGACCACGTCCGGGCGCACGCCGAGCCGGTGGAGCGTCCGCTTCAGCCGGCTGGAGCTTCCACCCGCGCGCTTGAAATCGTGGCCCCTCACGCTGTACCGGCACAATAGGGCTGTCTCGTCCGCCTCGATGTCCTCGAAAATGTGACTCGCCCGATATCGGTGAATCTCCTCCTTGTGGTAGTCCACTTCCAGCCGTTTCAGGAGCCCCTCGATCACGTCCCCTTTGGTCAGGATTCCGACCAGAGTTCCCTTGCGGCGATCCACCACCGGGAATCTGCCCAACCCGGTGAGGTCGAACTTCCCGACTGCCAGAACGAGCGGGTCGTCCTCGAAGAGCGTCTCCAGCCTTGTGGTCATTCTCTCCTCGATCGGGCAGTCGCTGGCCCGGTCCGCAAACCACTTGATGAAGTCCTCGACGCTGATCACGCCCACCAGCCGGTCCGCCTCGACCACGGGCAGGCCCGAGATGCGGTTGTTCCGCAGGAGCGGCCTCAACTGGCTCATCAGGTCGGTCGGGCGGACCGTGATGACGGGCTTCGTCATCACGTCGCCCACCTTCAGCTCGTAGATCATCTCCTGCGTCTTGGCCGCGTTCGTATCCGGTCTCACCTGGATACCCCTTGTTCTCGTCAATCGCTCTCTTCAGAACATCCTTTCAACCCGCGGCTGTACAAGCGGCCGCAGCTCTCGTACATCGGCAGTTGCGTGCGGAAGAGCGGCAAGTCCTTGCTGGCGGCCAATCGGACGGTCTCCTCGGGCGGCCGCTTGCCCCGCACAAAACAAATCGCCGCAATATCCGCCATCTCCGCCGTGCGCACCACTTGAGTCGTCGTCAGTCCCGTCAGCAAAAGCGCGCCCGTCTTGGCAAAGGCCAGCACGTCGCTCATCAGGTCGGCGCCGCAGACCGTGCCCACCTGGATCCGCTCCAGGTCCGACCCGACGATCACTTCCGCGTCCAGAGCTCTCCGCATCTCCTCCAAAGTCATGCCCGCTCATCCCCAACTCTTCTCATGCTCCGACCAGCGTTTGCAGCTCGGCCTTCGGAATCTTCGCCACGGCGTCGGTGGGACACGCGTCGTAACAGGCGCCGCACCGGGTACACTTGTCTTGGACGATCCGGTGAACCGCTTTCGCTTGGCCTTCGATGGCATCCTGCGGGCAGTTTTTCTTGCACGCTCCGCAGCCCTTGCAGGCTTCTTCGTCAATCCGGTACTGGAACAGCGCCTTGCAGACCCCGGCCGGACAGCTCTTGTCCTTGATGTGGGCCTCGTATTCGTGGCGGAAGTAGCGGATGGTGCTCAGCACGGGGTTTGGCCCGGTGCTTCCCAAGCCGCACAGCGAGGCATCCTTCACCGCCTGCGCCAGTTCCTGCAAAAGATCGATGTCCCCCTGCTTGCCGTTGCCCGCGCAGATATCGCTTAGCATTTTCCACATGACTTCCAAGCCTTCCCGACAAGCCGTACACTTGCCGCACGACTCGTCCTTGAGGAACTCCAGGAAGTACCTGGCCACGTCCACCATGCAATCGTCTTCGTCCATGACGATCATCCCGCCCGAGCCCATCATCGAGCCGACTTCTGTAAGCTTCTCATAATCGATGGGCAGGTCGAGCAGGGAGGCCGGAAGGCACCCGCCGGAAGGCCCCCCGGTCTGGACGGCCTTGAACTTCTTGTCGTCCGCGATTCCCCCGCCGATGTCGTAGACGATCTCGCGCAAATGGATCCCCATCGGCACCTCGACCAGTCCGGTGTTCCTCACCTTCCCCACGAGCGAGAACACCTTGGTCCCCTTGCTGGTCTCGGTTCCGATGCCGGCGAACCACTTGGCCCCGCGGTTGATGACCTCGGGCACGGTGGCCCAGGTTTCCACGTTGTTGATGTTGGTCGGCTCGCCGCGGACTCCGGACTGGACGGGAAACGGCGGCCTGACCCTGGGTTCCGGAGGGAGGCCCTGGAGCGAGGCGATCAGCGACGTCTCTTCCCCGCAGACGAACGCCCCGGCCCCGCGATGCACGGAAAGGTCGAAGTCGAACCCGGTGCCGAGGATATCCGTGCCCACCAGCCCGTATTCCCTCGCCTGCCGGATGGCTGTGACCAGTCTCTCCAACGCCAACGGATACTCGTTGCGGATGTAAACGTGACCCACGGACGCCCCGATCGCCCGCGCGCCGATCAACATGCCTTCCAGGACCGAATGCGGGTCGGATTCCACGATGCTCCGGTCCATAAAGGCCCCGGGATCGCCCTCATCCCCATTGCAGACGACGTGCTTCGGCCGGCCGTTGGCCTTTCTGCACAACTCCCACTTCAAGCCGGTGGGGAATCCCGCACCGCCTCTTCCCCGCAGCCCCGAGTGCTTCACTTCGGCGACGATCTCTTCGGGCGTCAAGCGGGTCAGGGCCTTGGTCAGCGCCGCGTAGCCGCCGCGTGCAATGTACTCGTCGATCTTCTCCGGATCGATCAGGCCCCGGTTTCTCAAGGCGATGAGCCGCTGTTTGCTGAAGAACCCGATGTCGCTCATTTTGGGCACGGGGGCCTTTTCCCCGGGGGGAGTGAACATCAGCCGCTTGACGGGCCTCCCTTTGAGGAAGTGTTCCTCAACGAGTTGCGGGATGTCCTTTTCCGCGAGCATCTGGTAGAAGATGCCGTCGGGCTGGACGACCATCACCGGGCCCTGGGCACAGAATCCGTTGCAGCCGGTGATCACAATGCCGATCTCGTCCTGAAGGTTGTGCTTCCCCAACTCCCTCTCCAGCGCTTCCTTCACGCGGAACGACCTGTTGGAGACACATCCGGTCCCGGCACAAAGCATCAGATGCGTTCGATACGGCTTCATTAGGGCGGGTCCCCTCCTGCTTCTGACGTGCTACCCAACCTGCTCGCTGCCGACCGCCAGCGCGTACTGCTTCACCACGACGCCGGACAACACGTGGTCCTCAAGGATCTGGCGCGCCTTGGCCTCATCGAGATCGACGTACTTGACGGGCGCTTCGCCCCTGCGCTGGACCGTCAGCATGGGCTCGCGGCTGCAAAGCCCGGCGCAGCCCGAGGTCGTGAGAATGACGCCTTCGGTCCCTTTTTCCGCAAGCGCGCCCATCAGCGCGCTCATGACCTTGCGCGCCCCGGCGGCGATCCCGCAGGTCCCCATGTGGACCGTGATCTTGGCCTGCGCCTCTCCCTCGCGCAAGCTCATGGTCTTGGCCATTTCCTCCCGGATTCTGTCGAGGTCTTGCGGCTGAAGTTTGGGCACGATCTACCCTCCCACGGCACTTGGCGTACTTCTTGACGCGTACTTCTCGATGAGTGCGGCGGCCTTGCCCGGAGTCAGTTTCCCATACAGCTCGTCGCCCACCGTGACGACGGGAGCCAGCCCGCAACAGCCCAGGCAGCGGACGGTTT
>CAYGZI010000431.1:0-5577 GCA_964354245.1 uncultured Planctomycetaceae bacterium | reverse complement strand
GGATCGGCGGGGCCACGAGAAAGGCCAGATGGCGGCGGTCGTCGAACGGCAGGGAATCGCTCATCTCGGCCGAAGCGGTCCCCTGCCACAACCCTTGCGCCAACGCCGGAAGGTCGAAGCGGACCGTGGCGGTTGCGCCGGCCTCGAGCCGGGCCTCGCTGTGAAACTCCTGCGGCTTGTCGCCGTTCTGGAGCCGGAGCGTGACGGGGACCGCCTCGCGCACGAACGGCCCCAGGTTGCGGAGCGTGACCGTGACGGACGTGCTCTCGCCGGGGCGGACGACGGTCTTGGGCACCGCGACCGCGGTGACGGCCACGTTCTCCGGATACGATCGGCCCAGATCGACGAGGTGGACTTGGAGGTCGTCGGGCAGGGGCGACGCGGCCGTCCGGTCGAGCCCGGAGCGCTGCAAGTCGGTGTAGAGGTAAAGCTCCTTGCGGCGGTGGCGCGACTGCTTGGCCACGTCCCCCGCCCAAGCCATCGCCGCTCCCAAGTCGGTGGCCCCGAAGAGCGTGCCCGGCGCGGCCAACTCGGCGAGCCGGTCGCCGAGCGCCGATCGCGTGCCGGCGGCGGCCGCCGCGTCGTCGGGCTGGGCCAACGGATTCACGGCATGATCGAACCAGGCTGCTTCGACCCGCGTGCCGCCGGCGGATTGGGCCAACACGCCTTTGGCCTGGCGCACGGCGGCGTCCACCGGCCGCTCGCCGCCCCGGAGGCCCATGCTTGCCGAGCGGTCGATCAGCAGGATCGCGAGATCGTCTTCCCCGCCCTTCTCCCCGGCGATGAGGTAGGGCCTTGCAAAGAGGAACGCCAGCAGGGCCACGGCGGCCAGGCGCAAGGCCAGGAGGAGCCAGCGTTTGAGCCGCTTGCGGCGGACGTTCTCGCTGAGCACGATCTTGAGGAACCGCAGCGTTCCCAGATCGATCCGCCGCGCCCGGCGTCCGAACATCAGATGGACGATGATCGGGATCGCCAGGGCCGCCAACGCGCTCAGCATTCCGATCTGCACCAACCCCATGGATCTACCTCACGCCAGTCTTCTCAGGCCTTCTTGAGGGATTAGCAGTCTGTCCGAGCGGCGGCCATTGTATTCCCGACGCACCCAACCGTTAGCCGTTAGCGGGAAAAGTCCGGATTACGTTACTTGCGAATCCCGGAGAGGAAAACAAGACCAAAGGCCGTTGTGGATACTGCGAAACATGCCGCAGCCGCCAGCACGCTGAGTGCATTTGAGTGAACTTCAGTCAGTTCGACCCGGTACAGGCACGTGACCTTGTAAGGCATCCTTTCAGATCCGGACGGTCATCGCGAGAGCGTGATCTCGTGCTGAGTGCCATCCGCGGTATACGGCTCGTTCTCGACGAATTGATACCCTTTCTTCCCAAAGGAGTACTCCACCTGGTCGGGCGGCGCCCAAGTCCATTGGTAGACGCCGTTCTTGTCGGCTTTGTCCGGAATCTTCGTATCCAGGACATTGGGGTGCTGGTGATTGTAAAGTGACTGCCCACCGCGCCAACCCGCGATCCCCACGCCCACCTCGGGGATCGGTTTGCCCGTATCGTCCGCAAACCGCAGTCGGAGCGTCTTGCCGGGCTTGAGCTGGAAATCGACCGGTGGGTTTTCCCAAGTGATCGTAGTTTTCTTCAATTCGGGCGCCCACCCCGGGGCGATGACCGTCAAGGTCATGGGCATTGGGGGCAGGGGTGGAAAGCGGTAGACCCCCCGCTCGTCCGTGCGGACTTCCTGGCTGCCCGGCATCCCATAAGGATCGTCCCCCCAGACCACGACCGCTCCTGCGACCGGTTTCCCTTTCGGATCGGTCACCGTGCCGGTCACGCGGATGCCCCGCGGCATGACGATCGTGCCGGTTCGCTTGCGAAGCATCTCCGTCGTGACTTTCGCCTCCGTCTGCATCACGCCCCATTGGTAATCGCCGATGTAGTCCGGATGGCTGAGTCGGACGAGCACCTCGACGTCAGCGCCGGGGGGAACGTTGTCGAGCGTCCAGCGCCCCCGGGCGTCGGTCGTCCGCGCCTCATCTCCTTCGGCCAGCCAGGTGTTCACGAGGACGCGTTCTCGCTGGTCCTCGGCCCTGTGACGAGCCGTCACCTCGACCTTCGCGCCCGCTATCGGTTGGCCGTCCTCATTCTCGACCGCCCCGCCGATCACCGTTCCTTTCGGGAGCTTGAATGTGAACTCGTTGGGAATTCGGCTGCCATCGCCCTGGAGTTCGTCGGACTCCCAGTGGGCATACAGCGGCACATGGCCCTCGGCGCGGGCCCAGAGGCGGAGAATGTCGACCGACTGCGGCAGTTCAACCTGGGCCACTCCCTGGGCATCGCAGACGTAATCCCGGTTGGCTTGGAACGGCTGCGAGGTCCAGACGCTCGCGTGGATCTTCGCTCCCGGCATCGCTTTGCCGGATGATTCAACGACTCGAACCCGCATCAGACGTCGCTTCGCTTGCGCCCCGGCCGGAGCAGGTCCGATCGAAGACCCCGCGGGCGCTCGGGGCTTTGCACCCTGCGCGCCGGCCGCGTTTCCCGTCAGCCACACCAGTGCAAGGACGACTGCCAGCGCCGAGCGGACAAGACGCGCGACGCGTGGATGCCGACGACCATCACGAGCCATGCTCAATCCTCCCTCTTCGGTCAAGTTCCGGCCGCTTGCGCCATTCCAGCCTGCTAGCGCCCCGTCAAGCTTGGTTTGACGGGTAAACGCAGGAGGTTGGGGTGGCAGTTGTACTGCCAGCCCCGGGGCGACAGTGCAACTGTCGCCCCAACGCACCTGTCAATCGAACATTGACGGGACACTAGTCGGTAACGATCCTCTTCGCTACGGCGGCGGGGATCACGTGAATTTGTGCGGGGGGCTCCCAAGCAGAAGGAGCTCGTACGCTCGCGATCGAGATCCCCACGACGCGCCCGCCGTGGTCGATCAGCGGCCCACCGCACTGCGTGGGCGTCAAGGGCAAGGCGGTGTCAAACACGCTGGGGAATCCAGACCGACGAAGACTCTCGCGGCCCCAGAGAGAATCTCGCCGATTCTCGTAATCCGAGCGGTTCGGCGGTAGTAAGAACTGTGTAGGCGCAAGTGGGAAGCGGAATTCGAGCGATTTATCCTGCCGCCTCACGCCTACGCGAACCGGATCGCCGGCCGCGGGGTTGCCTGCCTTGGCTGTCAGCACGTCGAGACACGTTGCCAGATTCGGCTTCTGTCGGCCTTCCAGATGGAGAATTACGTCCCCTTTGCGCAGAGGAACGTCAAACCACCGGGCCGTGGAGTCATCGGCGACCACCGACCCGCGGTCGCTGTCTTCCACCCTAACTCCAAGCCAACCACCCTGCGGCGCGATGCTCCGAGCCGGCAGCGAGACGACGCCCACGCTTGGCGCGGTTCCCGGAACCAAGGCGGCGATCAAGCTGCCGGGCAAAGCTCCTTCGGCTCCGCTCCACTCGGCGGCCGGCAGATTCTTGGCCTCGACTTTCAGAATCGCCAAGTCGTGCTCGCGCGACTCCTTTTCGAGGGCTGCCGGCAACACCCGCCCGTCAGCCAGTCGGCAAGAGACCGACCCGTAGACCTCGCTCGCCTTGGTGAGAATGCGCCCGTCGCTGCGGACAATCGTTCCCAAGGCGCAAGGACTGTGGTCTCGCAATACTTCCACGACGAATGCGGGCAGGCCGTTTGCGACGCGGCGAAAGGCCGCCTTGATCTCGGCAAGCGGATCCGTCGACATGACGCCGCCCGGTCTCCCCGCAGCCAACAAGTCCCATTGCTTCCGATAGAGTTCGATGCGGACGTGGCTATGCCCCTGGGCCGGAGAGCCAGAATTCGTCGCCACGACGCGGCCCTCGAGATCGAAGACCCCGCCGCCCGACATGCCTCCATACACCGGGCGCGACGAAGAGGTGTACAACAGGTGGGACCACAGCAGGTCAGGCGAGTCGACGACCTGTGTTCTGGAGACCAGCGGTTGCCGGTCCTGACGGTCCGCCGGATAGCCCAAGACGAGGCACGGATCGCTCGCTTTCATGGCCGTCGAGCGACCGAGGTCCGCGTGAGGCCATGGCCCTGTGTCGGTGATCTTCACAAGCCCTACGTCGGAAACCAAGTTTGTGCCCACGATCCTCCCCGCGGCATTGCGCCCGTCCGACAGAAGGAGTGTGACCTGGTGGCCGGGGAGCATGAAATGATGGCCGCACGTGATCACGTACCCGTCGGCAGTGACGATCACGCCGCTGACTTTCTGCTGGCTGTCCTTCGCGACCATCCGCACGCTCGCCGCCTTGGCCTTCTCGATGGCCGCCGAGATCCGCTTCTCGTCTCCCTTCGGTTCGGCGGTCGAGGGCTTCGCGGCCTGGGCCGCGGGGCGGTCCTCGTCGGCCGGGAAGAGCCACTCGCGGTCCAGGTTCTTTCCGGCGATCAGATCCTCCCAGTGCGTCTTGGCCACTTCGACGCTCGTGCAGACCGCGTAGTCTATGGCAGGGTATAGCGCCGTGGTCATGCCGATCAGGCGACCATCAAGGTCGAACAGCCCCTCGCCGTGATGGCTGGGTTTGCAGGAACTGGGCAGCCAGAGAGGATGGGCGGACTCTGTGATATGTCCCAAGCGCAGTGCCGGCTGCGCGTCAAATAGCGCGAAACCGCCTCGCGGCAAGTACCCCAGCGCGAGGCAGACTTCGCCGGCCCTGACGTCGGCCTTCTCGCGGAATCTTGCACACGGCCACGGCCCCTTTTGGGCGATCTTGATCAGTCCCAGATTCCACTCGCCAGACCACCCCAGTGCGGTTCCCGGCACTCGGCGCCCGTCGGAGAGGATGAGAACCAGCGACGCGCCTTCACGTGACTTAGGGCTGCCGCCGGCCGTCAGCACGTGTCCGTCGGCAGTGACGATGACTCCGCTGCCCAAGGGCTCCTCCCGGTCCTTCTTCCAAGCGATCCGGACGACGGCCGGCCCGGCCATCCGGTACACCGCCTGCGCGCGTCGCTCGATCGACGCAAGGTCCGACTTTTCGTCAGCCGCTTCCGCGACCGCCGGACTGAACGCCAGCAAGACAAGGGCCAGTAATGGGAAGCTATTGCGGGACTTCGGCATGGTTTGTTCCTCTCGGTACTGGAAAGTTAATGGATGCTATCGCGTCAAGGACGCTTGGCGACGAAGTCGCTGCCTTGGGGCCTTCCGGCCCGTCGCCATTGGCGGGCAGTTCAGTCTTCTCCCCGTCACCTCGAGTTCTCGGCCGGCGGCTTCGTCGTGTCTTCCGGCAGCCGGGTGCGTTCGATTTGCCCGTTCCACCAGTGCGGCGCCGTCCGGTCGTTGTAGCTCCCCGGCAGCGCCGACCAGACTTCCGTTTCCTGGTGCCGCAGGTACAGCTCATAGTCGGAAAACGCGGCGCAAGCATAGTGCCATTGAAGGACGCCGGCGACGCGGCGCGCCTCGATCCCCAGAAAGATCTCCGGGTCCGTTCCCTGGCAAAAGACGAACAGCGCGCCGTCTTGGACCGTGTCGGCCGTCTTGGGCTGGTAGCGGTGTACCGGTTTAGGAACCAGGCGGAGCTCCCAACGGCCTTTCTTCGAGTC
>CAYGZI010000430.1:0-5579 GCA_964354245.1 uncultured Planctomycetaceae bacterium | reverse complement strand
GATTCATCCCAATTGACCAACAGCAGTTTCGGGAGGCCCCGTGAACGGCCACCCGCGCACCAAGCCACGGTCCCGGGTGATTCGGAGTGACCCCGGGATGCGTGGTCAATAACCCAAAAGAAGACCTGAAATGACAAAACGACGTGCGATTGCTCCCTACTCCGGGGCTATCATGATTTGCCTGGCCCTTGCTGCCCGGGCCGGGCACGCTGCGGATCAACCGCTTCAGAAAAGCCTCGGCCCCTACTTGACCGCGCATTTCAAGACGCCGGAGGAGTACATCCGCGACACATTCAAGACCCACGATCTGGTGATCGTGGGCGAGCTCCATCACGTGAAACAGGGCCTCGATCTGCTTCACCGCCTGCTTCCCATGCTCTACCGCGACTGCGGCGTCCGCTTTCTCGGGTACGAGTTCTACGCCTCATCACTTCAAGGCGAGATCGACGCCCTCGTCACGGCCAAAGAGTATGACGAGGCGCTGGCGATGAAGATCCTCCGGGAATCCGCCGCCCGGGCGGGCATACTGTGGGCTCACGAGGAGTATGTCGACGTCTTTAAGGTGGTTTGGAGACTGAATCAGACCGTAGGCCAACCGTCGGAACGCCTTCGCATCATATTCATGATGCCCGACACCAACTGGCGCGCGTTTCACAACGGAACTCAATTGGAGAGGGCACGGGTCGCTCTCCAGGTGGCAGCGAGTGATAAGCATTATGCGGACCAGATCATCAAAGAATATGATCGCACCGGTCGCAAAGGCTTGATTTGGTGTGGAAGCACACATGCCGTGACGCGCTTAAAGAGTCCATCGCCTCAAAGCCGGCCCAAGCGCATGGGCAGCTACCTGTACGACCGATACGGCGACAAGGTATTCATGATAAGGCTGCACGAGCCTGCATCGCTGCAGAAAGGCGATTTGGGCTATCTCCTGGGCGGCGAGCTTGACAGGGCGCTCCGCGAATTCGGCAAACCGGTCGGCTTCGACATCGCGGGATCGCCGCTGGCCGGCGTGAAGATTCCTCAGGACTGCTTCTGGGCAACGGACAATCCGGACGCCACCTTGTCGGCCTACAATGACGGCTACGTATGGTTGGCGCCGCTAGAGGAGTTCCAAGGTAATCGTCTTCTCAACATGGATCAGGTTGTTCCCGATGAGCAGACCTTCAGGATGATAGCTCGCAATGGCGCCTCAAAAGCCGTGCAGGAGATGAAGACGAGAGAAGAGTACCGCGCCGTGTGGAACGACTATGAAAGAAGGCTCAGGCATTTTCCGGAAGGATTCATGCCTTTCCTGTCGGGCTCCAAACCCAAAGCAAAGCCGCCGGCCGGGAAGGAGAAGGAAACACGGCCATCGGCTGCAAAGTGACGTCCGGAAACGTGCCCAAGGAGGACGTGGAACCGGCTATTCGCCGATTGTTGCGGAAGTAAGCGACGTTCATAGGCTCGCGAGGCGAGGATCTCCGATGCCGGAATGACGCGATACAAAATGGGGCGGAAAGGAGAACCGATCATGATTCGGACACTCGAAAAGTCGGGTTTTGTCGGACGCTTTGACCGGACGTGGTTCCGGCTCCGCCGCACCGAAATCGTCTGCGGCGCCTGCTGGACCGCCCTGGTCGCCGTGGCCTCGCTGGGGCTGCTCGCGGCGGCCGACTACGTGTGGGAATGGTCCTGGGCCCTTCGGGCCGCGGGCCTGGCCGTTGCCGGGCTGACCGTCCTGGTGACGGCCGATCTGGCCATCGCCAGGCCCCTGCGGTGGTGGAGCCAGCCGCGGACCGCCGTGGAAATCGAACAGCGGTTCCCCGAGCTCGGCCAGCGGGTCCGCACGGTCGTGCAATACGCCGGCCGGGAAAGCGAGGCCGTGGCGCGCGAAGGGGCCCTGCCCACCTTGGTCGCGGCCCTGGAGGAAGAAACCGGCCGCCGGGCCCAACCGCTCGATCTGGCCGTGCTCGTGCCCCGGCGAAGGCGGCGGCTGGCGGCAACGCTGGCGGCGCTGGCGGCGATCGTTCTCCTGGCCGTGGTCGCGCTGGACTGGGAGTGGCGCGTGGCCGTCCAGAGGGCCCTCTTGGCAGAGACGCCCTACACCCGCCTGTCGCTCGAGCCGGGCGACGCGCTGGTGGATCAGGACGGCGAGGTGACCCTCTCGCTGGCCGTCGCCGGACGCGTGCCGGAAAATCTGGCCCTCTACTACCGCCGCACCGACAAGCCGGAAAGCGACTCGGAGCAGCTCGACCCGCAGGCATTCGATCCAGAGGATCCTCAGCCGCTGACGTCGTACTTCTCGACGAAACTCCAGAAGCTCAGACACCCGATCGAGTATTGGGCGGTAGTGGGCAAGATCGAGAGCCCGGCCTACCGCATCTCAATCCGCCGGCCGGTGGCGATCCGCAAGTTCGAGGCCGACCTGGCCCCGCCCGCCTACACCGGCCTCAAGCCGTCTACGGTGCCTGGCGGGGACATCGAGGTCGTCGAAGGGACCCAGGTGCGTTTCTGCGTCGAGCTCGACCGCCCGGCGGCCGAGGCGTTCCTCGTGCTCGGTAGCGCGGCGGACAAGCCAATCCCCGTGGAAATCGCAGACAAGACGCTCTCGGTGCAGGTGCCGTTCCGCGAGGAGACCGACTATCGCATCTCGGTCACGGCCAAAGACGGCACGCGGCTTCGCGAGACTCCGTACCGCGTGCGCGTGCGCAAGGACCAGGCGCCGCGGGTCGCGTTCGCCGAGCCGGAAGAGGCCCTCGAAGTCAATCCGATCGCCGAGGTGCTGGCTAAGATCCGCGTGGACGACGATTTCGGGCTGACGCGGTCGGGGATCGTGTTCTCTGTCAACGGCGGCGAGCAGCGCACGCTGATCCTGAAGGACTTCAAGCCGGCGGCCGGCGAGGGTCCGGAGGCGGCGCCCCAGAACATCACCCAAGCGGTCCTTGAAGAGATGCTCCGTCTGGAGCAGTTCCCTCTGGAACAGACCGACAGCATCACCTACTACGCCTTTGCCGAGGACAACTACCCGCAGGCAAGCCACCGGACCGAAACCGAGCTGCGTTTCATCGACATCCGGCCGTTTCTGCGGATCTACAAGATCGGCGGCACGTGAAGCGGCCGCGGAGAAGGCAGGTTGATCACTCTGGAAGAGCTGATCGCCCGCCAGCGGTTCATGTTGAATCGCTCGACCCAAGCATCGAAGATTGCCAACGACGCCCAACGGCCCGACGCGGCCACCGCAAACCAGTGGGGTGAGTTCGAGAAGACCACGGCGGAAGCCACCGAGGAACTGGCCAAAGGGCTGGAGGCGAGGACCGGCCAGCCTTTCCCCATGCTCTATGACGCCCAAAAGGAAATGCTCGCCGCGGCCGGCGATCTGGAAGGGCGCAAGTTCGAGCCCTGCGCCGGGCACGACCGGGACGCGCTGACCAACCTCGTCAAGGCCCGGAACACCGTGCTCAAGGTGCTGGCCAAGCCCAAGCCCGGTTCCGCGCCGGAGATGCGAAACTTCGACCGCTCGCAAGCTCAGAAGCTGCGGCGGCCAAAGGAGAAGAACGAGGCTCAGGAGGCCGCGCAACTGCCCGACCGGCTCCGCCAGCTCGCCAAGCAGGAGGAGTTCGTTTACGCCACGGCGGCCAAGCCGCCGGAGGAAACCGACCAGCCGCTCCAGTCCGAGGCGAAGCCCTCGAAAAGCTCCGCCTCGGGGAGCTCGCCGGGTGAGTCCAGCCAGAAGCAGGATCTCCAGAAGCGCCAGTCGGAGATCGTCGAGGAGGCGCGGGCCGTCGAGCAGACGATGAGCCGTCTGGCCGGACAGAAGGACGGCCGGGCAATTTCGGAGCTCGCCCGGTCGCGCATGAGCACGGCCGTCAAGAAAGCCGAAGAGGCCGCGGGCTCGTTAGACCGCGGCAGGCGCGGCGAGGCGGCCAAGTCGGCGAAGGAGGCCGCCGGGATGTTCTCCGAGTTGGCCGTACACGTCGAAGGGCTGCTCGGCCGCGAGGCCGCACAGCGCCTGGCCGCGGCCCGGGATCTGGCGGGCAACCTCGCCCAGCGCGAAGGCGACCTGGCCGACCGGCTCGACCGCGAGGCCCCGCCGGCTAACAGGTCCGGCGACTCGGCGCCGGCCGATTCCGGAAAGCAGGACGGCCAAGAGAAGCCGTCGGACGGCAAGTCCGGCCAAAGCTCTCCCAAGAGCGAGAATTCCTCGCCCAAGGGCGAAGGCTCGCCGCGCAGCGGCGGCCCGGGCACGGACGGCAAGGACGTCCTGGAGCAGGCCGCCCGGCTGGCCGAGTCGGGGCGCACGCTCGAGGATCTCTTGCGGGCCTTGGCTCCCGGCGAAGAGGCGAAGAACATCCGTCCCGAGACCCTGGACCGGATCGAGAAGCTGTTGCGCGAGGCGGACCTCGCCACCCTGATCCGCCGGATGCAGGAGGTGGAGGCCATGCTCCGCGCCGGCCGCGTGGCCGGAAGCCAAAACGAAGCCCGCCGGCTCGCCGATCGGCTGGAAGGCCTGTCGCAGCGTCTGGACGCCTTGCACCGGGCGGTTGTTGCGCCGCAATTGGAGTCGCTGATCGCCTCCGAGAAGCGGGCCGGAGAACTTCTCGAACGCTTCCAGAAGCTCGATTCCCAGGCCGCGATCTCCCAGTGGCACCGCGACGCCGATCTCTTGCTCCAGGAGCTCGATCGGCTGAAGGCCCATTCGCCCGCGGCCGATCGCCTGGCCGAAGCGATGCGGGCCGAGGGCTGGGGAACAAACGTCACCCGCTGGGGCTGGAGCCGCGCTACCGACTATTACGCCGGACCCGGCGCCTACGAGGCGTCCCTCCGGACGATCGAGATGGATCTCCGCGAGGCCGTCCGCGAGTTCGTCTTGCGCGAACTGGTGGCGGCCGGCGACGAGCCTACGCCCCCGCAGTACAAGGAGCTGGTCGAACGCTACTTCCAGGTGTTGTCGCAGCGGGGATCGCGCACCGACGGACGCCCTGCCCCGGAGTGATCGACGCCGATGGATGTCAAGTCGACCTTCGACCTCTTGCCTCCCCTCTCGCTCGGGCTGGCCGGCACCCTGGCGATGGCCCTGCTGGCCGTGCTCATCGTGCTCCGCTGGTGGTTCGGGCCGCCGGTCCCGGCGGCCCGGCGGCGGGGCCTGGTCGTGCTCCGCGTCCTGACGCTCCTGCTCTTGCTGGCGATCCTGCTGAATCCGGTCCGGGTGGACGAATCGCCCGGGCCCATCGAGCGGGCCCGGGTCGTTTACCTCCTCGACGCCTCCCGGAGCATGGCCCTGGGGGGCAGCGGCACGCGATGGGAGGACGCGCTGGCGGTGATCCGCCAGACCGGTCGGCTCATTCCCCCCGACCGGCGCCCCGAGCCGAGCGTGTACCGCTTCGGCGAAGGGCTCTCCGCGATCGACCTGCCCGACGCCTTCGAGGCCGGCAATCCAGCCCCGACGGCCGACAGGTCCGGGGCTTCCGCCGAGCCCCGACCCCAAGGCCCGACCGACATGGACACGCAACTGGTGGGTGCCCTCCAGGAGCTGACCGGCCGTTTCGGGCGCGTGGCGCCCCGGGCGGTGGTGCTGTTTTCCGACGGGCAGGCCAAGG
>CAYGZI010000429.1:0-5581 GCA_964354245.1 uncultured Planctomycetaceae bacterium | reverse complement strand
TGGGGAACATCTCGCCGCGGCTCCAACTCCATGTGCTCTCGCAGGTGCGGAATCCGCGATTTGTGGCGGCCGATACGATGGATCTCTGGATCCATACGACGCGGCCGGACTTGATGGATCTGATTTCGAGAGTTGACTTGCTGACGCTCAACGAGAGCGAGGCGCGGCTGTTGACCGGCTCGGCGCATCTCAAGGAATGCGCGCGCCAAATCTTGAAGTGGGGGCCCCGTTGGGTGGTGATCAAGAAAGGAGAGCACGGCGCAATGCTGTTCGGGAAAGACGGGATTTTCTCCGTACCGGCGTTTCCGCTGGCGGATGTTCTGGATCCGACAGGAGCGGGGGACACGTTTGCCGGCCAAGGGGGCCAAAGGCGTTCGGGCGAGCCAGGGCAACGAGGGCCGTGGCTTTTCGGACCGATCACGTCGAGGTGCAATCCATGATCCACAGAAGACTTTCCGCTGCCGCCATGGGATTGGTGCTGGCGTGTGGAGTTGTGACCGCCGGGTGCAACACGACCTACGGCCCCCGCTTCGGACCCTTCGCCTACCCGATCCCGGTGAGCCCCTTCTTCCAGGATCAGTTGGAAGACCGGGCCTGGGAGAAGGAGCGGTACGAGCGGGTCCCGATCCTGGAGCCGCTGGTCCCGGGGGCCCCGGTGATGGCCCTGGATGAGCCGTCCGACGACGAAGTGGTGCGGGCCCTTGGCCGTGCGCGGCCTATCGAGGGCGGGCTTCCGCTGGTCCACGACATCCAGCGGAACAACGTGAGGATCACCAAGGAGCTGCTGCAGGACCGCGTCGATCCGCCGCGCGTCTATCCGCTGATCGGGCCGGCACAACTGCACCATGCCCAGTGGAAGTGCAACGTCTACTTCACCGAGGTGACCCACGTAGGCTGGCCGATTCCCTACACGGTCAAGAACGAAGACGCCCAGGAAGTGATCTACATCGACCACGACCACCTGCACATGGTGGGGAACGTCGATTCGGGGAGCGGGCCGTCCGGTTGAAGGTAGCACAGGCATCCTGCCTGTCTTCCGGGACACAGGCTGGAAGCCTGTGCTACGCCACGAGGGGAAGCCACGATGCAGACTCCGGCGGCAGCGGTCGATCCACCGATGCCGCCGATTGCTTTTCTTGGCCGGATGTCCGCGGGCACAGGCCGCTGCGGCCGGCCGCCGTTGTCAAACGTTGACCGGCATAGGAGGCCCCGATGATTCCGACGACCGACCTGCTGAAGATTCTGCGGGACGGCGGGATCCTCATGTATCCGATTGCCTTCTGCTCGCTGGTGATGCTGGCGTTTGTGTTCGAGCGGCTGGCGGTCCTCCGCCCCCGCCGCATCATTCCCAGGGCCTTTGTGACGCGGTTTCTCCAGCAGGTCCGCGAAGGGGAGCTGGACCGCGCTGGGGCCCTGACGCTCTGCGAAGAAAACGCCAGTCCGGTGGCTGAAGTCTTTGCCGGGGCCACGCGGAAATGGGGGCGCCCGGCCGTGGAAGTCGAACAGGCCGTGCTGGACGCGGGTGAGCGGGCCACCAACGGACTGCGCCGGCACCTGCGGGTCTTTAGCGCCGTCTCGACGATTGCCCCGCTGCTGGGACTCCTGGGCACGGTCTTCGGCATGATCCAGGCCTTCAATGCAGTGGCCGCAAGCGATGCGCTCGGCCGGCCCGAGCTCTTGGCCAAGGGAGTCAGCCAAGCCCTCTTGACCACGGCCTTCGGATTGACGGTGGCGATCCCGGCCTTGCTGGTCTACTACGTTTTCGTCGGGCGAGTGGACAAGCTCATCATGGAGATCGACGGGTTGGGCCAGGAATTGGTCAACCTGATTTCGGCGGAGGAGATCCAGGGCCGAAGCGAGGACTCGCGGCCGGCGAAGCCGAGGCGCACCGTCCGCAGAGAGGCGGCGTGAGAAGAGGGATTGGGGATTAGGGATTGGGGATTGGAGACCGGAGACGTTGTACCACACATCCCCAATCCCTAATCCCTAGCCCCTAACCCCTGGTTTCCGACCCCAATGCCGCTCAAAACGCACGCCGACGAAGAGCCGTCCATCAACCTGACGCCGATGGTCGACGTGGTTTTCCAACTGATCCTCTTCTTCCTCTTGGGAACGAAGTTCACGGAGCTGGAGCGCAAGATCGGCATCGAGATACCGCGGGTCAACGAGACGCAGAGCCTTCCGGCGGCCCCGGCGCGGCAGATCGTCAGCGTACACGGCGACGGGAGCGTCACCCTCGACGGCGCCCCCGTGACCCTGGAGGAGCTGGCCGCACGCCTGGCGGCCCGGCGAAAGGAGTCGAGCGACCTGGGCGTGCTGGTGCGCGGGGCCGCCGCGGGACAGTTTCAGCGGATCGCGGAGGTGCTCGTGGCCTGCAAGCAAGCCGGGATCCAGGAGCTAGGGATCGCTGTGATGCCCATTCCACCCAAAAAGTGATCCGCCACGGCCGAGGGCCGCAACCCAGCTATGCGATTCTTGGGACTCGACCGCTTGTGGGGATTCCTGACCAGCGCGGAGTTCTTCCTGGGGCTCTTGTGGGTGGCAATGGCGGCAATCGCCGTAGCGCTCCTGGTGCTGGTCACCACGCGATGGGGCCAGTCGCGGCCGCTGCGCAAATGCCTGCTGCTCTCGGTGGTCGTCCACCTGTGGTTGATCGCGTTTCTCGCGACCGTCAAGATCGCTGGTCCGGCCGTGCAAGCCGGCCCGCCGGAGGTCCGCGTCCGCCTGGACGACGGAACCGCTGTCGAGGAGGCGGACGCCCGCGGTCCGTCCACGAAGGAGAAGCCGCGGGAGGCGTCCGCCCGGCCGTGGTTCCTCCCCCCGGTTCAGCCGAAGGTCGCTCCGCCGGAACCCCCGGCGCTGCCCAAGCCCGACCGCCCATCGCACGACCCATCGGCCGATCTGGCCGCGCCTAAGGCGCCCGATTCGCCTCCGCCAGCCACGCCCAAGGCGCCCGATCCGCTTCCGTCAGCCCCGCCGCAACGGCAGGAGCCCGGGCCGCCATCCCATGGCCCCGCGGTTGCGAAACCCGGCCTTGAGCCCTCCGCAACAGCGGTGGAAGTCTTCAGCGCGCAGCGCCACCCCGATTCTCACCCCAGGCCCGCGTCCGATTCGTTCCAGGTCCCGGACGTCTACCAGCTCCGCACCGCCCCAAATCGCTCCCAAGTCGCCCAGCGTCTCGGGGCATCTCCCGAGACCGAGGCGGCCGTCAGGGCCGCGCTCCGGTGGCTGGCCGAAAACCAGGAGTCCGATGGCCGCTGGAGCGTCGCCAAGCACGGCGGCGGACGCGAGAGCTATGAGGCGGGACGGGACCGCCAAGGCGCGGGCGCAAAGGCCGACGCCGCCATTACAGCGCTGGTCCTGCTGGCCTTCACCGCCAACGGGAACACGCACCTGGAAGGTCCCTACCGGGCAAACGTTGGCAATGGGATACAATTCCTGCTGCAGGTGCAAAGGCCCGACGGCAATCTGGCCGGCCAGGC
This sequence comes from uncultured Planctomycetaceae bacterium, assembly GCA_964354245.1. Taxonomy (GTDB): domain Bacteria; phylum Planctomycetota; class Planctomycetia; order Pirellulales; family Thermoguttaceae; genus CAYGZI01. The sequence goes on along the minus strand of CAYGZI010000429.1, from coordinate 2,099 downwards.
CGAGGTCTACGAGTTGATGTACTGCCACGGCATGGCGACGCTGGCGCTGGGCGAGCTTTACGGAATGAGCGGCGACCAGCGTTTGCGGGAACCGTTGCGAAGGGCGGTTGCCTACATTGTGGCCGCCCAGGACCCATACGGCGGCGGTTGGCGCTATCGCCCCAAGGACCCCGGAGACACAAGTCAGCTAGGGTGGCAGTTGATGGCGCTGAAGAGCGCCGAGCTGGCCGGCATCCGCGTCCCGGAGGCAACCTGGCAACGGGCCGCCCGATTCCTGGAGAGCGTCTCCGGGGGCAACCACGGGGGGCTCGCGTCCTACCGGCCGGGTGAGCGGTTCACCCGGACGATGACCGCAGAGGCGCTGGCCTGCCGCGAGTTCCTGGGGCTATTGCCCTCGAGCCCTACCTGCAGGGAGGCGGCGGATTACCTGCTGGGCGATTTGCCCGGAGACAGCGAGCCCGGGAACCTCTACTACTGGTATTACGCAACCATGGCCCTGTATCCCATCCAGGGGTCTCACTGGAAGCGCTGGTCAGAAGCACTCCACAAGACCTTGCTCGGCACGCAGCGGAGAGACGGGGGGCTGGCCGGAAGTTGGGATCCAAGCACACGTTGGGACGGGTATGGCGGCCGGGTCTATAGCACCGCAGTAGCCGCCCTCTGCCTGCAAACGTACTACAGGTTCTTCCCGGTGCAAGGGGTGGGTGGCGGGTGACGGGTGGCGGGTGATGGGTGGGCTGGGACACCCGCCACCCATCACCCGCCACCCGCCACCTACCGTGTGCCACCTGCCACGTACCACCGATGCAATTCCATTGGGGGGTCCGTTTGACATCCCGGGGCATCCCATTAGAATTGAGTGAAGTCCCGCCCTGTTCCTGCACGCCCAACCGGATCGGTTCCCGATTGCCGTGGGGGATCGTGGCCCGGTGGACACCTGAACTACTTCTCGACTTGAACGTTGCGAGGCCTTGGTATGGGACTAGGTAGCGGATGGCACTGGATCATCATCCTCATCATCGTCCTGCTCTTGTTCGGCAATCGGCTGCCGAGCATGATGCGCTCCCTTGGGCGAGGCGTGACGGAGTTCAAGAAGGGGCTTGAAGGGGGCGAAGACGAGGAAGAGCCCAAGCTCAAGAAAGAGAAGCAGGACAAGCCCGCGGAGAAACCGGCAGAGAAGTCGGCGGCCGAGAACTAGGTGCGAGAATGGTCTTCCCGGTCGGTTTCCTCGACAGTCTCTCCAACCCGGTGACGCTGCTGATGCTCGGCGTCATCGCCCTGCTTCTGTTCGGCGAGCGCTTGCCGGAAGTCGGGCGCACCTGGGGGCGCAAGCTGGTCGATCTGAAGAAGAACGTCGAGAACATCCAGAATCAGATCCGCTCGGTCGCCGCGTCGGCGACCCCCGATTTATCCTCGCCAACGGGTTCCAGCACCCGACGCGACTCAGAGGACGCCGCAGTGGACCGCGAAGAGGCCACCGCCCCCAAGTTCGTCCCCCCGCCGAGCGAGCCCTCTGCCGAGAGGGGCGAGGGGTCAGGGGTTAGGGGCGAGGGGGGAATGCAAAATGCGAATTGAAAAATGCAAAGTGCAAATTGGCCAGCGGACCTTCACTTTGCACTTCTCATTTTTGGCTCATCCGACTCAAGAATGCGCGGGCCTTCGGCCCGGGATTTTTGAGGCATAACTCGGGTGTCCAAGCAAGGACTTACGTCCGCGCACCCTTCCCTCGGATGAACGTTTTTTAGCTGGACGTGCTCCTGCATCAGCTCGGCGATGACTTCGTTCTTCTGCTGGACCTTGGCCTCCAAGGCGACGACCTTGCGGTCCTTGGCGTCCTCCCCCCGGCGGCCCGATCGCTCGACGGCGGCCGCTACTACCAATGGAACGCCGAGGTTTCCGTGGACGGACAGAACTGGAAAAAGGTGCTGGATTGTTCGGGCAATAAAACTCCCGCGACGGCCGGGGGCTACTCCGGGAAGTTCCCGAAGACGGACGCACGGTCCATCGCCGGATCGTTAATCAGTGATGTGCCCCGTTGCACACCCAATACTAGCTGCGTCCTTGCGCTACGTTGAACTTGGGAAAGGAGGATCCATGTA
>CAYGZI010000428.1:0-5595 GCA_964354245.1 uncultured Planctomycetaceae bacterium | reverse complement strand
ACACGTACCAGCGCGTGGACAAGCCGGGGGTGTTTCACACGGAATGGCTCCAGTTGCGGAAGAAGGGGTAGGAGACAGGAGACAGGAGACAGGAGACAGAAGATGACCCGCCCAGCGCTCCGCTTCTCCCGCTGCCTACTGCCGTCTGCCCTCTGCCGTCTTTCTTCTGTCTCCTGTCTTCTGTCTCCTACCTTCCTCTTCGACGCGAGGTGCAACCATGAGCTTAGGCTACCTTGACGCCCTGTTCGGCCTCGATGGCCAGGTGGCCGTGGTGATCGGCGGGGCGGGCGTGCTGGCCGGGGCGCTTTGCGAAGGACTCGTGCGCGCGGGGGCCCACGTGGTCGTCGCCGACCTGACCGAAGAGGGATGCCGGCGCCGCGTCGAGCATCTCAAGCAGTGCGGCGGCCAGGCCAGTTGCTCGACCGTGAACGTCACCTCGCGGGAGTCACTCGATGCGCTCCTGGCGACGGCGCTTGAGGTCAAGGGCCGCGTGGAGATCCTGGTGAACGCTGCGGGCGTCAACGCGGGGAGCACGTTTCTGGAGGCCAGCGAGGCCGACTGGGACCGTGTGATGGCGGTCAACCTGAAGGCCGTCTTCCAGGCGTGCCAGGTCTTTGCCCGGCACATGGTCGAAGCCGGCGGCGGCGCGATCCTCAACATCGGCAGCGTCACCTCCCACTTGCCGCTTTCGCGCGTTTTCGCCTACTCGTGCTCAAAGGCGGGCGTCGTCAATCTCACCAAGAATGTCGCCCGGGAGTTCGGAAAGCAGGGCGTGCGCTGCAACGCGATTTGCCCGGGCTTCTTCCCGGCGGAGCAGAACCGCAAGCTCTTGGACCAGGAGCGGATCGACAACATCATGCGGCACACGCCGATGGGCCGCTTCGGCGAGCCGGAAGAGCTGATCGGGGCCGCCCTGCTCCTGCTCTCGCCGAAGGCCGGGCAATTCATCACCGGCGCCGTGGTCAACATCGACGGCGGCTTCACGTCGGCTTGGTTTTAGGACAGTCGTAGACTTCCGAAGTCCTCAAGACTTCGGAAGTCTTGCGGTCCTGCTACAGGCCTTTGGCCGCCGCCTTCTTGCCTCGTTTGGCTTTCTTCGCCGGCTTGGCCGGCTGGTCCGTGGGCGTTTGTCGCTTCGGCATTGGGGCGCCGATCGAGCTGCGCCAAGCGGCCAGCTTGGCGTGAAGCTCCTTGACCACTTCCGGCTGCTCCGACGCCAGGTCGTGCTTCTCACCGAGGTCGTTCTTCAGGTCGTATAGCTCCAGGTGCCCGTCCTCGAAGAACTCTTGGAGCTTCCAGTCGCCCATGCGGATCGCGCCGGCCGGCGTGGTGCGCCAACTGTCGCGGCCGGCCCCTAGGTAGCCGGGGAAGTGCCAGTAGATCGCCTCGCGGGGGAGCTTCGCCCGGCCGCCGCTTGTCAGGCAGGGGACGTAGCTCGTGCCGTCCAACGGGTAGCCCGGCTCGGGCTTGGCGCCGGCCAGCTCCAGGAGCGTCGGATAGAGGTCCACGCTGTTGATCGGCTCGTTGCAGACGGTGCCGGGGGCGACTTTGCTGGGCCAGAGGAATACGTAGGGCACGCGGATGCCGCCTTCGTAGAGCATCCCCTTGCCGCCGCGCAGCGGGGCGTTGTCGGTGATGCCGCCCGCGCCGGTGATTCCCGCCGCCGCGTATCCGCCCACGCCGCCATTGTCGCTCGTGAAAACGACCAGCGTGTTTTCCGCCAACTTCAACTCGTCCAGCTTCGCCAGCACGCGGCCGACGCTCTGGTCCACGCTGGCGATCATGGCCGCGTAGACGGGACTCTTGTGGCCACCGGCGGGCGGCTTGTCTTTGAACTTGGCAATCAGGTCCCGCTTTGCCTCGTGCGGGGCGTGGACCGCGAAGTGGTGCAGGCAGAGGAAGAACGGCTCGCGATGGTGCCTTTCGATGAACCCAATGGCCCGATCCGTAAGGAAATCGGCCAAGTACACTTCGGGGGCGACCTCGACCTTGGGCTGCGTGTCGAAGCGGAAGTGCCTGCCCATGCTCACGATCGCCTCGTCGAAGCCCTGATTGCTTGGCCGGTGCAGCGGGCCGGCGCCCAAGTGCCACTTGCCGAAGAGGCCCGTCGCATAGCCCGCCTTCTTCAGGGCCTCGGCAATGGTGATCTTCTCCGGGGCCAACTGCTCGACGTTGTCCACGGGCACGAGCGGCCGGCTTTGCCAATTGAAGCGGTCGATGCTGCCGACGGTGTAGACCCCGGTCCGCGGCCCATACTGCCCGCTCATCAGGGCCGCGCGGGTCGGCTGGCAATTGGGGCCGCAGGTATAGCCGCTGGTGAACTTCATGCCCGAAGCGGCCATGCGGTCGATGTGCGGGGTCTCGTAATACTTGCTGCCGTAGCAGCCCACGTCAGTCCAGCCCAGGTCATCGGCCAGGATGAAGACGATATTCGGCCGCGCGGGCGCGGCAGCGTGGGCGAGAGACGAATTCAGCCAGAGGACAGGCACGAGGGAGACCAGCACGCTGCGAAACAGCTTTGACATCGCGACCTCCAGGTGATCAGGAACGGTCCTCGGTGCGGCACAGCGCGTTCTTTGGAGTGCGGCGATTTATCGCCGCTTTCTCCCCGTCGGAGGATGCGGCGGACAATGCGAGAGTTCACCTGGGAATTAGCTGCGTCTTCCGGTCGCTCAAAAAGCGGTGATGAATCACCGCACTCCAAAACGTCGCTTCCTTTGGGCCTAGTCCCGACGCTTACGTAGCGTAAACGCCTGGGCTAGAGATAACCACTCATCGGCGCGTTTCACGCACTTTACTCGCTGGCTTGGCTTTCCTTCGCTTCTCCACGATCGCGATCAGTCCGCGAAGCGATTCGTTGACCGAATCGTGGTCGGGGAAATACTCGGCTACGTCGGGATCAATGACCACGACGTTCGTCCCCTCGGCATATCGTTTCGCGTATTTGCCCCGGACTCCCTGGCTGAAGTCATATTCCTCCAGCATATCAGAATCCTTACGCATCTTCTTCATAGCGTATCCTCTCTTGTCGGGTGGCTACCCGCGCGCTGATGATGCGAATCCGGTCGCCTCGTTCCGTATGGACAACTACCAGTAGTCTATTCCGACACGAGGCTCCAATCAAGACGAACCGGTCTTCGTATTCCGAGTGCAACGGATCACCGATCGTGATCGACAGGGCATCCCGAAACGCGGTGCTCGCCTCGTCAAACGAGACGCCGTGTTTGGCGAGATTGCTCCGGGCCTTGTTCGGGTCCCACTCAAATACCAGTGCCATGGGGCCTCGCGTTCTCCTTGTCGAGTATCAGGCCAACGCACAGGCTTACTCTCGCCGAGTGCGCCCCCGGTGAGCCGTAAACTCCACCGACCCTTTACGCAATCAAATCCCTTACGCTGATTCCGAATTCAGACTCCAGAAATGACACAGTCTCCGGTTGGCGGTCCAGAGAAGCCCTCACGAGTGGCGTCGTGTAGAGTTTCGGTGAGGATCGCCGCTTCGCCTGTTCTCTGGGAACCGTCTTGACCCATTCAACCAAACAGACGTATTCGGACAGCTCCGTACTGTCGCAGTTATCGTCCATGTTCGTGCAGCGAAGCGGCATGTCCAGGAGCGCCTTGGTTCCGAGGCGAACAGCGCGGATCATTCTTGCCTTGGTCTTGATGCGGCCGACACCCACAAATCCGTACCGCCTCAAATATGCCGCGAATACGTCTCCGGGATTGAACCCAAGCATAGCGTCCCGCCATCGCGTGCCTTGGCCCGCAGAAATGAACCCGAACTGAACGTAGTCGTCCCAGTTCCGGTGGGGGCCCTCGCCAACGTTGTAGTAGAAGAACCCCTTTTGATAGTCGAACCCCGAAAGGTCCTTGTGAAGGGTGTTGTGAGGCCGAAACTTGTCACGAAAATGACCCGAGGCAATGTTTGTTGTCCATTTCCCCAACTTCCACAACAGGGTCTTTTCCACAAGGAGTGCCTCAGGTTCCGTCAAGCCTCGTGCGATGACCCGGATGATAGGGGAAAGTCCTTCCTTCTTGATCTCGGCGATCCGTTTCGCCTTGGCCGAATCGGACATGTCATGGACGTGCGCGTCTTTTCGCGAGCCAGTCCCCTTCCCGTAGTAGAACTCCTCATAGTTGCGCGGATCAATATAGACGTAAACGTAGTAGTCGCTCATTTCCTTCGCCGATCTTTGCGCTCTACCGCTTCTTCGCAAACAGCTTCCCGCCGTATTGGGCGGCGTCGCCGAGGGTCTCTTCGATGCGGAGGAGCTGATTGTACTTGGCCATGCGGTCGGTGCGCGAGGCGGAGCCGGTCTTGATCTGGCCCGTGCGCAGCGCGACGGCCAGGTCGGCGATCGTGGAGTCTTCGGTCTCGCCGCTGCGGTGGCTGGTGACGCTGGTGTAGCCGTTGCGCCGGGCCAGCTCGATGGCCTCGATGGTCTCTGTGAGCGTGCCGATCTGGTTGACCTTGATGAGGATGCTGTTGGCGACGCCCTGGTCGATGCCTTGTTGGAGCCGCTTGGTGTTGGTCACGAAGATGTCGTCGCCGACAAGCTGGATCTTGCTCCCCAGACGCTCGGTCAAGAGCTTCCAGCCGTCCCAGTCGTCCTCGGCGCAGCCGTCCTCGATCGAGCAGATCGGGTACTTCTCGACCCACGAGGCATACAGTTCGACCAACTGGGCCGACGTGATCGGCTTGCCGTCCACGCTGTAACGCTGCTTCTCCTTGTCGTAAAACTCGCTGGCGGCCGGGTCCAAGGCGATGAAGACCTGCTGGCCCAGGGTGTAGCCGGCCTTCCCGACGGCTTCGACAATGAGGTCCAGGGCCGCGACGTTGCTCTTCAGGTCGGGGGCAAAGCCGCCCTCGTCGCCGACGTTCGTGGCCAGCTTCTTCGATTGGAGGACCTTCTTGAGGTTGTGGAAGATCTCGCACCCGCAGCGGATGGCGTCGGCAAAGCAATCCACACCCAACGGCATGACCATGAACTCCTGCACGTCCACCGCGTTGTCCGCGTGCTTGCCGCCGTTGAGGATGTTCATCATCGGCGCCGGCAGCAGCCGGGCCCCGACCCCGCCCAGGTAGCGGAAGAGCGGCAAGCCGACGTACTCCGCCGCGGCCCGGGCCACAGCCAAGGAGACGCCCAGAACCGCGTTGGCCCCGAGGTTCTTCTTGTTCTCGGTCCCGTCCAACTCGATCATGCGCTGGTCCAAGCCCGCCTGGTCGAGGCCGTCCATGCCGCAGACCTCGTTGGCCAGCTTCTCGTTGACGTTGGTGACGGCCTGTAATACCCCGCGCCCGAGGTACTTTGTCTTGTCTCCGTCCCTCAGTTCCCATGCCTCGTGGACGCCGGTGCTCGCGCCGCTGGGGACGGCCGCGCGGCCGAAAGACCCATCCGCGAGGGTCGCGTCCACCTCCACGGTCGGGTTGCCGCGGCTGTCGAGGATCTGTCGGGCGTGGATGTCGATGATCGTGGAACTCATGGCTTTCATCTTTCCAAAGCTTGGGTAAGTCCTGTCCATCGGGTTGTCCGAGCCGATCATTGTGTAGCATTGCCGTAGGTTTGGCTAGTGGCGCGGGTGGGTGGCGGGTGGTGG
>CAYGZI010000427.1:0-5600 GCA_964354245.1 uncultured Planctomycetaceae bacterium | reverse complement strand
GCCACCGTGGAAGACATCACCGTTTGCGGCAGCGACGTCTGGATCGTCGATGCCACAAGCGATAAGGTCTTCCGCTACAGCGGGCGCGGCCAGCCGCCTCTCAGGCAGCCAGAACGCGGCCAGCAGCTTCAGCCTGAACCGCAGCGACACGAACCCGAAGGGCATTGTCACCGATGGAACCTCCCTGTGGGTCGTCGACGACAGCCCGACGGACAAGGTGTTCAAGTACACGCTCTCCGGCTCGTTGGTCGGAAGCTGGACGATCAGCACATCGGGCGCGGCCAGCCCGACCGGGCTGACGATCGACCCGACCGGCGCGAGCCAGGACATCTGGATCGTCGATTGCGGGACGGACAAGGTCTACCAGTACGCCAACGCCCGCGGCAAGACCTCCGGCAGCCAATCGGCCGCGGCCACCTTCGCCCTTGCCCCCGGCAACACCAACCCGCAAGGCATCGCCGACCCGCCCGCCCCGGGCAGCATGTTGGCGACCCAGCCGCGGGCCACCGCCTCGCTCCGTCCGGAAGCCGCCGCGATCGACTACCTGATGTCCGACCTCGCAGACCGATCTCGCGCACGGAGGCAAACGGGGAAGTCGGAGTTCGACCTGCTGCTGGCCACGTACGACCCAGCGGCGTGGCTGTAGACGCCGTGGTCTTGAGATCGCGATTCCGATCGGCGGGGTCGAGTTCACCGGAGGCTACCGCGCCCCCGGCGACCTCAACCCATCGTTGCACGAAAGGCCGAGCGGTGGGCCTGCGATCTGACCACTAATACCCTGCTGGGCCATTTGGTTTGGCGTCGCGGCCCCGGCCACGGACCGGGAGATCGACCGCCGCGTCGCCTGGCTGGATGAGAAGGACTATCCGGGCCTGCCAGCTCGACCGTTCCTTGACCACGCAAGGGCTCAGCAGCGGGAAGCGTGCCAGCCGGTGGCGAGTTCCACGTCTTTGACCGGGCTGGCGCAAGTCCCTGGCAGAGAAGGAGATGCGAAATGGCGCCCCGCGCCGCTCGGCCGCCCGCGTTGCCGTTGGGTCGCACGGCCCGTCCCGCGCGCCGTCTTTGGGCAACGCACGCCCGCTCCCACGATCCGATTGGTATGATGGTGTGCGCTGAAACGAGCCGCGGCAATTGCCGCGCGGCACGGTGGAGGAGAGCCGATGACCCGATGCGCCTGGGCCCGCTGGGGTGACCTCAACGCCTTCTTCGGCCTGATCCTGGACAACGTGGCCGTGATGATCGTGCTGGTGGTGCTGGTCACCAGCGCCAGTCCCGCGGCCGATCAACGCTTTTCGCGGGAGTTTGTGCTGACGCAGATGATCCCGGGCACAGCCCTGGGGGTCGTGGTCGGGGACCTGGCCTATACCTGGATGGCGCTGCGGCTGGCCCGCCGGACCGGCCGATCCGACGTGACCGCCATGCCCTTGGGGCTCGACACGCCGAGCACGTTCGCCGTGGGGCCGTTGGTGCTGCTGCCAGCTCTGAAAAAGGGCATGGACGGACTGGGCATGGACGGATTTGGCATGGATCACAACCAGGCCATGGTCTTTGGCTGGCACGTGGGGGCCGTGGTTCTGGTGCTGGTCGGGGTCTTCAAGTCGGTCGTGGCGCCGCTGGGCGGCAAGATCCGGCAGTGGGTGCCGCGCGCCGGGCTGCTGGGCTCGCTGGCGGGAATCGCCTTGGCGCTGATCGCGTTCGTCCCGCTCTGGACGCACATTGCCGCGGTGCCCGTGGTCGGCCTCTTGTCGTTGACGGTGATTCTCGTGGCGTTGGTGGCGCATCGCGCCCTGCCCGGCAAGATTCCGGGGGCGCTGGCCGCCGTGGTCTTGGGCGTGCTGGTGTACTGGGCCGGCGACTACCTGGGCGGCGCGTTGGATTGGCCGGTGGTCCCGCCGCTGGAAGCCCACACGAGCGTGGCGTGGCGGCCGCCGGAACTGCTGCCGGAGTTCGCCTGGAATGTGCTCTGGTGGGAACGCGTTGTTTTGCAGGCCCTGGCCAGTCTGCCGATCATGCTGCCCTTCGCCCTGGCCACGATCGTCGGGGGCATTGACTGCACCGAAAGCGCTGCGGCCGCGGGCGACGAGTACGACACGCGGACCATCTTGTTGACCGAGGGGCTGGCCTCCGTGGCCGCGGGGGCGTGCGGCGGAGTCATTCAAAACACGCCTTACATCGGCCACCCCGCCTACAAGGCCATGGGCGGCCGGGCCGCCTACACCTTGGCCACGGCGATCTTCGTCGGCGCCGCCGGCCTCTTCGGCTGGTTCATCCACCTCTTCGACTGGCTGCCCGAGGCGGCCGCGTTTCCGATCCTGGTCTTCATCGGGCTGGAAATTGCCGCCCAGTCGTTCCGGGCCACTCCGGTGCGGCACTTCCCCGCGGTGGCGTTGGCCGTTTTGCCCGCGCTGGCCTACCTTGCACTGATCCCGATGGACCAGGCGCTCGCCGGCCGCTCGCCCGACGGAGGCGCGGTCGTGGCCGTGCAGTCGTTGCGATGCCTGGCCGGCGGCTTCATCGTGACCAGTCTGCTTTGGGCGTCGGCCTTGGCCGCGATCCTGGACGGAAGGCTCGTCCGGTCGGCGGTCTACCTGGGCGTGGCGGGGCTGTGCAGCCTGGTCGGGATCATCCATTCGCCGCTCCAGCAGGCGGCGATCGCCTGGCCGCACGAGGTCTTCGCCCAGATGCAGGTTCTGGCCCAATCCGCCCAAAACCCTGCCGCCATCCTTTGCCAGTCCCCATACCACTGGGCCGCGGCGTATGGACTGGCGGCAGCCCTGCTGATCGTCCTGTCGGCTTTCCGCAATCCCGCGACTGGGCCGCAGCAACCGCCGGGATAGAAAGAAACCGCGGAGGCGCAGAGACGCAGAGAGGAAGAAGGGGGGATCGTACCCGCCTTGGTCTTCTCTGCGTCTGGAGCGCCTCTGCGGTTTGCTTCCCGCTTCAAGGATCATGCCGGGGCGTCTCGGTAGGACGGGATCCCTGCGATCGGCCCAAGATGGTCCTTCCACTGGGCGGCCAACTTCCTGCCCAAGGCATCGACCTTCGCCGTCTCCTCCTCGGAAAGCGGCTTGGCGCCAACGACCATCGCGATGTTCTTGCGGATCTGATCGACGTTGTGGCAGCCGATGTCCAGAGTGGCCACGCCCGGGATGCCGAGCGAATAGCGCACGGCCAGCTCCAGGTGCTGCGCGTCCACAAGCGGCGGGCAACTCGGGTCCGCGTAGTTGCCGCCTTTGGCCCCGCCGAAGGCCTTCATGGCCACGATGCCCACGTTGTGCTTGCGCGCGACCGGCAGCACCTTCTCCTCGAAGCGGTACGTGTGACGGTCGACGAAGTTGATGATCGTCAGCAGCACGTCCACCTCGCCGGACTCCAGCAGCTCGAGGCACTTCTTCGGGCGGTTGTGGATCGAGATGCCCACGAAGCGGATCTTGCCGGCCTTCTTCTGCTTGACCAACCAGGTGAAGACCCCGTCGGCGTTGCGGCAGATATCGACGTTGCGCTCGCCGACCTGGTGAAAATACAGGAGGTCCACGTAGTCGGTCTTGAGCATCTTCAGGGAATTGCCGAGGATCTTCTCCGCGGCGGGCACGTCGTCGGCCAAGACCTTGGTGGAGAGGAAGACCTCCTTGCGCCGCTTGCCCAGCGCCAGGCCAACGCCCTCCTCGGCCACGTCGTAGGCCGGGGCGGTGTCGATCGCGCTCAGGCCCAGGTCGATGGCGGCATTGACGCACTCGGCAACGAGCTTCGGATTGGCCGGCTTGATGAAGCCGCAGGGGGCCGTGCCCAGTGTCATGGTGGTCACTGAGACGCCCGTCTTTCCCAGGACTCGCTTGGGGATGGCATTGCCCTCGGCCGCGGGGGCAGCGCCCGCAGCCGCACCCCAAAGGGCACCGCCGGCAAGAGCCCCCGTCCGATAGACAAACTCGCGTCGCGAAATCCCTTGCCCGGTCTCGTTCGACATCTTGGCTACCTCCTCAAAGGACAACTGCGTTTGGTTGTACTCATTGTTGCAGGGCAGGCCGGAAAAGTCAAAAATGGCGGAACCGCGGCAACGGGACCGGGCTTGGGGGCGGCCCGAAATCGACGCCCCCTTTTTTGGAGTGCGGCGATTCATCGCCGCTTTTCGCCAGGCATGGTACACTCCGCTCCACCCGGTCGCTTGCGGCCCGCGTCGGGCTTATCCAAAGCGGCGATAAATCGCCGCACTCCAAGAGGATCGCACTTCCGGTCACGGAGTGACCGGGCTACTTTGAGGCGACACAAGCCATGACCAATCGAGAGCGGATCCTGGCGATCCTGGCCGGCCGGGCCCCCGACCGCATCCCGTGGATTCCCCGCCTGAGCATCTGGTACGAGGCCAACCGGCTGGTCGGCACGCTGCCGCCGGAGCACCAGGGCCGGACTCTACGCCAGGTCGAGCAAAATGTCTTCGGCGGGACTGCTGCGCGGGACGGCATTATCTGGCGCAGCAAGCTCCGCAACGTCGAGGTCCGCGTCCACCACCCCAGCCCGATGGAGACCGTCACCGAGTACGTCACTCCGGTCGGCACCGTGACCACGCGGCTCCGTGCGACCGAGCACTTGCGGCGGCAGGGCATTCAGGACGCGGAAGTCGGCTTCATGCTCAAGCGGCGCGAAGACTACCCGGTGGTCGAGTACCTCCTCGAGCACACCGACTACCTCCCGGCCTACGACGACTACCTCGCCTACGAAACGGAGGTCGGCGAAGACGGCTACCCGATGGTCAACTGCGGCGACTGCCCGTTTCACCACTGGATGCGGGCCCTCTGCGGCTATGGCCAGGCGTTCTATCACCTGAGCGACCACGCCAACGAGGTCGAGCGCCTGGTGGCCGTGATGACCGACCGGTTCAAGGAGACGGTTTGGCCGCATATCCTCGACTCGCCGGCCAGGCTCCTGATGCACGGCCACCACCTGTCGAGCCAGATGACGCCGCCGCCCCTCTTTCGCCGCTACATCCTGCCGTACTACCAGGACCTGACGCCGCTGGTGCGGGCCCGCGGCAAGACGGTCGCGATCCACGCCGACAACGACACGCGGCTCATTCTGCCGCTCATCAAGGAGGCGGGCATCGGCATGGCCGAGTGTTTTGTCACGAGCCCGATGGTGCGGACCACACTGGCCGAGGCCCGGGCGGCCTGGGGCGAGGAGGTGATCATCTGGGGCGGCGTGCCGTCGGTGATCCTCGAAGAGCCGTACACCGAGGAGCAGTTCGAGCGCTATATGGACGAGTTGTTCCGCACGATCGCCCCGGGTCGGGCATTCATCCTGGGGATTGCCGACAACGCCATGCCGGGCTCGAAGATCGAGCGGATCCGGCGGGTCACGCGCATGGTGGAGGAGAACCGATAATGTATAAGGACCCAATCGTCGCCGAGGTACGCAAAGCGGGACAGGTCCTGGCAGAGCAGGCAGGCGGAGACGTACACGTCTTCTTCCAGCAATTGCGGAACGCTCAGGAGCAGTACCGCAGTCGCGTGGTAGAATCCCCGCCTCGGCAGCCTGAAGCGGCGGAGCCCAGCTAAGTGGAACCGCGTCAAGAGTTGGGGTGGGGCCGGAAAAGGTGACAGGCACCT
>CAYGZI010000426.1:0-5603 GCA_964354245.1 uncultured Planctomycetaceae bacterium | reverse complement strand
ACTACGGCGTCGAGGTGAACGTGGGCTGCGCGGACATCGAGATCTCGCACAACCGGATCGCGGACATCGGCGCGGGAGGCGTGCGGATCGGTCACTTTTTCTCGTGGGAGACGGACGGGTCCGGCTGGATGACCGAGCGGGGACGCCGGCGCAAGGCCGCCATGCCGAAAGGCCCGCACAGCCAGCGGATCACCGTGGCCGACAACGAAATCGCCCACTGCGGGCGGTTTACTCCGGAAGCGGTGGGCGTGTTCGTGGGCGACAATGCCGACAACAAGGTCATTCACAACCACATTTACGACTTATTCTACTCGGGCATCTCCGTGGGCTCGGTCCAGGACTTCGGGCCAAACCATGCCCAGGGCAATATCGTCGAGTACAATCACATTCACGATGTCGGCCAAGGCATGCTCAGCGATCTGGCCGGGATTTACACCTGCAGCACGCCCGGCGCTCGCATCCGTTTCAACCTGGTGCATGATGTCTCGCGACGGGACTACGGCGGCTGGGGCATCTACCCGGATGAAGGCGGCCATGACATTCTGATCCAGAAGAACCTCGTCTACCGCTGCCAGGACGGCGCCTTGTTTGCACACCACAACCGCAATATCACGGCGGAGAACAACATCTTCGCTTTCAACCGCACGGCACAAGTCGAGCGCGGCGGTATAGGCGGGTTCGAGCTGACCTGCCGGCGCAACCTCGTCTACTATGAGGAAGGGAAGGCCGTGGGGGACTATGGCAGCGGGCGTTGCGGCCGCGACGTATGCGCATTCGACCGCAACCTCTACTGGAACGCTTCGGGGCAGCCGGTCCTCTTCGGCAAGAAGAGCCTCGCCGAGTGGCAGGCGTTGGGACAGGATAAGAACAGTCTCATCGCCGACCCGTTGTTTGTGGATCCGGCGCATGGCGACTTTACCCTGCGGCCGGGCTCCCCGGCGGCGAAGATCGGCTTCGAGCCGTGGGACCTGACGGCCGTTGGACCGCGCTCACGTCCAGCAGCCTCGAAGTGAGGGCTGGAGTTCCTGGGACATGATGGAGATCGGAAAAGAGTGAAAAGAGTGCCCGGAGCAGAGAGAGAAGGAAGAGCGGACGGCCCGGCTGGCATTGACGTGATCCGCAGCGGTTTCTTCGGCTGCGTAGCCGAAGCAGTTGCCCATTAACCTGCAAAACCTGGTTTGAGGTGCATGGTGCAGACTTCAATACTCATCCTGGTCTCCGGCGCGCTGGTCTTTGGCCATGCGCCCGCTGGGCCTCAGGCCGGCCACAGCATGCTTGTGCTGGACGACGCGCTGCAAGGCTCCACAATCGGCACGCGCTTTGGTGGCAAATTCGTGGCTGGCGGGTGGCAGGTCACGGGCAAGAACGACACGATCTACTGGCACGTGCCCACCATCACGAAGGGCGCGGCCGAGTTCGACGTGCGCGGGCTCCAACCGAAGGAGCGCCGGGCGGGAATGGAAGACAAGAGCGAGATGTTCCACATGTACGACCACACCGCCGGCAACGCAGACGACAATTACAGCGGCGGCTACCGCGAGAACCCTTTCAAGCATTTCATCCGCAAGATCGGCGCGCTTGACGCGGCGAAGGCGGACGCGATGGAAATCGTCTGGCAAATCCGGCCCAACTACAAGGAACCGGACACGACGCGGCTCTCGTGGGTTTCGGATACGACCTATCACTTCCGCGAGGAGTGGGGGCCCGATGGCGCGGGCAACTCCGTGCTCGAGCTCTACCGCAACGGCGAGTTGCTGCTCACAACGTCCGTGCCGGGCCCATGGAAGCCGGGCGGCCACTCCGTGCGCATCGGCGCGAGTCCCCGCCGCGACCCGACGGCGGGCGCACCGGTGGGCGCGGTCTTCAGCAACGTCAAAGTGTGGAACCTGGCCGGCGGCACGGGCCTCGTCCGGTTGAAGGGGAGGTCATTCTGGGACGACGCCGGGCCTTTCCTCGGCCTGGGCGTGTCCTACTTTCAGGCTTTGCGCCACGCGAAGTATGACCGCAAGCGATTGAACGGCAACCTGGCCCTCCTTGCCTCGAAAGGCTTCAACTACGTGCGCATCCTCAGCATGGTGAGTTGGGACGGGCTCGAGATTGCCCCGGTGAGCTTCACCAACCGCAGCGGGCGCGTGGTTGGAGCCTGGCCCGACTACTGGCAGCAGTTCCGCGACCTGCTCGACCTGGCCGGCCAGCACGGGCTACGCGTCGAGGTGACCATCTTCGCCGATGCACAATACGTGATGCCGGCCCTGGCAACGCGCCAAGCGCACCTGGACCGTATCCTGGCGAACATCGCGGGGCGCGAGCATCAGATCCTTCACCTCGAGGTGGCGAACGAGGCCTGGCAAAACGGCTTTCCCGGCCCGCAAGGCGTCGCGGACCTGCGCACGTTCGCGCAGCACCTCGCCGACCGCACGAGCGTGCCGGTAGCCATCGCGTCGAACGACGACACGACCGACCAGGGCATCATTTCGCTCTACGGCGGCAGCGCGGCCGACCTGGCCACGGTCCATTTCAGCCGGGACATCAGGACCGCGGAAGGCGGCTGGCTGCCGGTGCGCGATCCTTATCGGGCCGGCAACCTGTCGGGCGTGCCGCCCGTAAGCAGCAACGAGCCCATTGGCCCGGGCTCGTCCGTTGCTTCGGAGAGCGACCCCATAAAGCTGTGCTCGGCGGCGGTGTTCGCCTACCTCGCCAACCTGCCGGCGTACGTCTATCACTCGCGCGCGGGCGTGTACGGGTACGTCCGTTGTTGTTCGCCCGTGGGAGGCGAGGACCGCTTCGAGAACACCTCCGGCATCAACGCGTATCGATTCATCCGCGGGATCCTGCCGCCGGACCTGGCCAGTTGGGTGCGCAACGACGGACTCGAACCCGGCGCGCCGCTGACCGTCTTCTGCAACAACCAGCCCAACCGATACTGGACGGAAGCAAGCCGGCCGGCCGACGGATGCGTCCGCAACATCGGCAGCGCCAAGGGCAGCCAGTTCGTATGCTTCCCCATGGGGATCCTCGGTGGCGGAGTGACGCTCCAGGCGCGGCGCCCGGTGCGATTCCAGGTTTTCAATCCGTTGACCGGCGCGGTGGTGTCGAACCTGACGCTGAACGTGGGAGACCGAGTCGCCCTGCCGCAGGGACCGGGCGCTTACATCTGCAAAGGCAACTTCCTCGACGCTAATCCGACGCCGGAGGTTCCTGGCGACTCGGAGAGACTCGCCGTGCGTGGTGCCGAAGGTCTGCTTCAGGTCCAACCGCGGAACCCTCGCTATTTCACCGACGGCAGCGGCAAGGCGATCTACCTCGGCGGCCACCAGGTCTTCACCGAGATCCAGGACAACGCTTGGACGAAGCCCTGGGTGCTGGATTGGCCCCGGCACGTCGGGTTCATGAAGGAAAGAAACCTCAACTACCTGCGCAACTGGATCATCTTCAGCACGGGCGGCGGCCCCGACGTCCGCGGCAAGTGGGTCAGCCGGCCGAAGCGCGACGTCACCGGGAGCCGCGCGGACGCGATCGCCGTGATGAACGCCTGGGCCAACTACAAGCAGGACCCGCCCGCCAATGAGGAGGGCCGGCCCGCGATCATGGACATGGACCACATCAATCCGAGCGGCTCCGACGACCGCATCCTGCCGTGGAAGGCATTGACGCGGGGTTATCACTACTCGATCTACGATCATCCCTTCGAGAACCGCCGCGACGAAGGGCCGTCGTGGGAGTTGGCCCGCAGGAACGTCGGGGCGGCGGTGTCGTATTCGAGGCGGTTCTCCGATCTTGCGGCAGCCGGGCCCCACGGCGAGTTGTGCTCGACCAAGTACTGCCTCGCGCATCCCGGCCGCGAGTATCTCGTCTTGCAGCCCGAGCCGGACAAGCCGTTCACGGTGAGTCTGCCTCCCGGGAGCTATCGGTACGAGTGGTTCTGTCCCGACCGTGCCAAGGTTGATGAGGCCGGGTCCATTCGAGTCGCCGGAGGCGATCGCCGTTTCGTTGCCCCCTTTCGCGGCCCGGCCGTCCTGTTCCTCGCTGGCCCGGAGGAGAAATCCCCAGCCCGATCGGAGCTTCCGGACAAATCCTGGAAGACTTGGCTGGATCGCAAGCTCCTGCCCGAGCAGGAGGCGAAGTCGATGATGCGGGCCTTCCTCGAAAGGCAGCTCCAGCCGCTGCCGCTGCCGGCGACGCGCGAGGCGTGGCTGGCCCGCCGCGACGCGCTGCGACGCGAGGTTTTGGCCGTGCTCGGCATCGACGACCTCGTGCCCCCGAAATGGGACCTCGCCCTGAAGTCCAAGGGAACGCTCCGCCGCCAGGGCTATCGCATCGAGAAGATCACGTTCGAGAGCTATCCCGGCATGGCCATCCCAGCCGTCGTTTACGTGCCCGAGGGCATTACCGGCCGCGTCCCCGGGATCGTCTCGATCAGCGGACACACGCCGGCCGCCGGGCATCCGCCGCATTGCGGACATCGGCACGCTCTTGGCCCTCCACGCCCCGCGCCCGCTCCTCATCATCAGCAGCCGGCGCCGCACCGACGATCAGGAGTTCCCGCTTGCGGAAGCGGAGAAATCGCACCAGTGGGCCAGGCACGTCTACGGTCTTCTCGGGGCCGAGGACGCCGTGGCGCACTACGAATCGACGACCGCTCACGGCTACCAGGAGGATAAGCGCGAGCAGCTCTATCGCGCGGTCGAGCGTTGGCTGCGTCCGCCTTTTCCCAAGGGCGACAAGGAGTTGCCCGCGAAGGTGGAGAGCGTCGCGGACCTTCGCTGCGGCCTGCCCGAAAACAACCTCACCCTCCGCGACGTCTACGCCGAGTGGCTGAAGCCCCTTCCCCGCCGAAGCGACCCGTCCGATCCGGCGGCGCTGCGGGCGTTCTTGCGAGAGCGGCTCGGATGGCCCCAACCGCTGCCCGAGGTGAAGGCCGAGAACCTGGGCCGAGAGGAAAAGGGCCCCTGGTCGGCGGAGTTCTGGATTCTGGAGCCGGAGCCGGGGATTCGTTTGCCGGCGGTGCGGATCGGCCGCCCAGGCGCCGCCACGCCGATCACGCTGGTCCCGGGGCGGGACAAACAGGCGGTGGCGCGCGTGCTTGAGGCCGGAGGTCAGGTCCTCGCGCTCGATCTCCGCGGCGCCGGGGAGATCGCGCCGCCCGAGGGGAACGTGAGGAACTGGGCGTGGTTTGCCGGGCGTCCCTGGCCCGGTCTCTGGGCGCTTGACCTCGTTCAGGCCGCCCGGTTCTGCCGCGACCCGGGCACCATCGGAACGATGGTCGCGGATGGTGCCCGGCTCTCCGCGCCCTCCGTCGCGGTGGACGCCGAGAACGACTACGGCTGGCCGGCCCTGCTGGCCGGCGCCGCAGCGCCGGACCTCATCGCCTCCGGCAACGTCCGCGTCCCCCGGGCGAGCCTCGGCGAAGATCTCCGCATACGCGGCGACCATGCCTTGGCCGACGTGCCCGGGCTGCTGGAACGCTTGGATATCCCGCAACTCCGCGAGCTTTGGCCCGGCGGGCAGGTGAGTGTGAGGAAGTAAAGGAGGGTACAACCATGTGCGCGTCGAAACGGACCGGGTGGCCCCGGGCGGTTGCCCACCCGGGGCTCCCACAGACC
>CAYGZI010000425.1:0-5606 GCA_964354245.1 uncultured Planctomycetaceae bacterium | reverse complement strand
CCCACGGTAGAATGGGCTTGTGAAAAAATGGGGACGTGCTCCGGGCCGATGCGTGAGAACCGCGGCCCCCCGCATCCGGCAAGGTGCCTGTCCCCATTTTTTCACAAGCTCAGTGGGCCCGATCCGTGGCGCGGTCTCCGGGGACGGCCCAGCCTATACTTCCCTTGTTTCCGGAAACACGGGTGTTGGGACCTGCCGGCGGCGGACTCTCCGATGCTCGACGCCCAATGAAGAGGAACTCACCGATTCAAGCCGCTGTGATGCTTCGCATCCTTCGCTATGCCTGCCTTGCATATTGGGCCGGCGCGACCGTGCTGCTGCTAGTTCCTGATCCCCTTACCCTGCTAGGTCTGAAGCAGAATCCCTGGCCTCTTTCCACCGACCGGGGGATTCACTTCTCGCTGTTCCTGACGCTCACGCTGTTGGCGGACGTATGCCGATGGGCAATTCCCCCACGGTGGTTCTTCGGCCTGCTGGTCGTCTATGCGACCGCAGTGGAGCTGTTGCAGGCGATTGTGCCGCCGCGCACGGTCGAGGCCCTGGACTTGCTGGAGAATCTGCTGGGTGTCGCGGTCGGGACGGCCATCTTCTGGGTCGCCCACAGGCGTCCCGCTGCGGTCGATCCCTGCCGTCCCGAGACGCCTCCCGGCCCGGGCAGCAGCTCCTGACGGATTCCTCTCCACCGACGGCCCCTTGCCGCCCGAGCATTCGGCAAAGTCGCCACAGGTTCGCCAGCTTATCCAAGATACGCCGTACAACACGGACAATCGGACGCGCTTTTCGCGCGCCGCACCGCACACGGATTCTCTTTTTGGGATATAAACATATAATGCCAGTTCAGAACTCGTCCTTTGCCTCATAGAGAAAGCAGCACGGGAGAGCTCTGGCCAGAAGGATCGTTTTGGGCGGCGCGCTGGATGAGGCGGGCCGCAGGTCGTTTTCGCAGTCCGATGAAAGGGAACATCTCGTGGCCAAGACACCGGAAAAACCCGAAAGGGAAGAAGAGGAAAGCGCAGCCCAAACCCCGGCGGCCGAAACGCCCGCCGCGGCCCCGGTACCCCAGGCCCAGCAGCCTCCGCCGCAGCAGGCCCGGGTCCAAGTCCAGATCGACGACACCAAGGCCCTTGCCTGCTACTCGAATTTTTGCCGGGTTACGGGCACGCCGGAGGAGTTGATTATCGACTTCGGTCTGAATCCGCAGCCGGTTGGGATTCCGACCCAACCCATCGTCATCACTCAACGGATCATTACGAATTTCTACACGGCCAAGCGGATGCTCAACGCCCTCCAGATGACCGTGGCCCGCCACGAGGCGACCTTCGGCGTCCTGGAGATCGACGTGCAGAAGCGTGTCCGGACCGGCTTCGGGGCTCCCCCGGGCGGGCGGTAGCCCCCGGCGTCCCACGCCGCAAGGGCAACACCGATGCGCCCCCATGGTCTGCCCCGTGCAGACCGGCCGGCACTGACGTATCGACACTCAAGAAGCCGCGGCCCAGGCCAATGGGCCGCGGCTCTGTTTGCGCGCCGACAATGCTCGTCGCGGCGGCACATTGCGCGGCCCGCTTGTCCACGGGGCCATGGCGGAGTAGGCTGACGGGATGGAGTTCGAGTGGGATCCGGACAAGGCGGAAGGGAATATCGCCAAGCACGGTATCTCTTTTGCCGAGGCGGCAACCGTGTTCGGCGATCGGCTGGCACTCACATTCCACGATCCGGATCATTCGGACGACGAGGATCGTTTCCTGACCTTCGGTCACTCAACCAAGAACAGGCTTCTGGTAGTCTCGCATACCGACCGGGGAGATCGAACTCGGATTATCAGCGCTCGCCAGGCAACACGGCGCGAGAGGAAGATCTATGAAGAAGGATAAGTCCCCTCCTGAAACCGACGAACTGCGTCCGGAATACGACCGATCTGACCTTCGCGGCGGTGTCCGCGGCAAGTATTTCGACCGGTACCGCAAGGGCACTAATCTGGCGCTCCTGGAACCTGACGTCCGTGCGGCCTTTCCTACCGATGAATCCGTCAACGAGGCGCTCAGGTCCTTGATGCAATGACCGTCGCGGCGTTTCTGGTTCTTTTATCGTGCGGGGCCGTTGGCGAGGACCCCGCGTCAGAAGCAGTCCTCACCGGCCGCCTCCGTCAGCCGACCACCCCTCAGAACGACGCCGCTGTACCGCTGGGCGCCGTCTACGTGTTTGGCGCGCTGGCCGGACCCGGCAAACAGCCGCTCGCGCACCGCACCTGGGAAACCGAGCCGGCTGGCTGGTATCGCCTCGCCGGCCCTCCCGGCAGTTACACGCTGCTGTTTGCCAATCCGGCCCACTTCATGCGTCCGGTCGTGCTAACCGACGTGCGGGCCCCGGCGGGTCAGACCAAGTGCGACGTTCAATCGCACGCCGACTACGCGGTGTTCGCCGAAAAGGACTGGGACCGGCAGCCGGCGCAAGCATACTTCCAGCCGTTTGTCGCCCGCGGCCGGAGCGTCACCCAGGTGGGATTCAAGTTGGCGACCGACGGCGTGGACGGCTTCGGCCCCGGGAGCCAAGACCTTGAAGTCTCGATCCATCGCGTCGATTCAGGGCCGCAGGAGGGCTGGAAGCAGGTCGGCCCCACAGTTGCGGTCCTCGGCGTCGACTGCGGAGGAGGCAAGAACCGCCCATGGTCCGCAGGTTGGGACTCCGGGGAAGTCCCCGTCCAACCCGGCGAGCCGTACGCCGTGCGTCTGAAGGCCCGGCGGCCCTCGGGAACATTCCAGGCGTTTTGGGAGCCGTGCTCCGACCCCGCGTCGTGCTGCCTTCGCCAGGCTGGGCAAGGCACGTGGGAACGGACCACAGATCGGCTTTGGATGTCCGTGGCAACCGATGACGACGAGCTGGTCATTCCGTACAACAAGCGCGTACACCGCGAGTACGGCCAGTTCGCGGGCTTCGGACGCAAGTGGTCGCAGACCTACGTTGCCCAGGGGAGTTCCCTCGCCGGGGTGGTGGTCTACGCTGCGGTGGGCGGAACCCAGCCCCCTTTGAGCCGTCAGCGCGTTGCCATTCGCCTGCGCCGGGGAGGTCCGGCAGGGCCCGTGGTCGGCGTCGAGAAGGTCGCCATCGGCAACGGCAACTACACCGGCGACGCCTCCTGGGGAACCTTCGGCGCCGTGCTCGCGCCCGGAGAAGTGCCGCTTGTCCCGGGGAGCACGTACGCCATCGAGATCGAGACCCTGGAAACGCCGGAGACGCTCCGCGGGTTTGTGAACATCAAGGGCCAGGTGAGCGACGAGCGGCCCGGACTGAACCCCTACCGCAAGTCCCCGCCGGACGCGTACGAGCGCGGAACGGCCTATCGCGACGGACGCGAGCCAATGGATTTCGACCTCGACGTGCAGATCATCGAGTTCCGGGCCAAGGGCCGCTAGTCACGAGCCCAGTCCCGCAAGGGGTTTGGCCTTTTGGGGCTTGGCCTTTTTGGACTTGGGCTGCGGCTTTTCCTCGCCGTAGGGCTTGCCCCACGGCCACGGGGTCGCGTGAGTCCGCTCGGCCCATTGTTCCCAGAGGCTTTTCATCTGGCGGACGCGATCGGGCTGGTCGGCCGCCAGGTCGTGCATCTCCGTGCGGTCCCCGTCCACGTCGTACAGTTCCCAGGGACCTCGCGGCCCCTTGGCCACCAGCTTCCACTTGCCGGCGCGCAGGGCGCGGTTTCCTTCGTGCTCCCAGAAGATGGCCTCGCGCTGGATCGCCTGGCCGTCGAAGGCCGGCACGAGGCTGCGGCCTTCCATGGGCTGGATGGTCTTACCGGCGAACTGGGCTGGATACTTCGCCCCGGAGAGGTCCACGCAGGTGGCCATTACGTCGATCAGATGCCCTGGCTGGTGCTCCAGCTCGCCCCGGCGTTCGATCCCGGCCGGCCAATGCGCGATCAGGGGTGTGGCAATGCCGCCCTCGTGGACGAAGTGCTTATACTGGCGGAAGGGCGTATTGGAGACGTTGGCCCAGGCCTGGCCATAGGCGATGAACGTGTCCGTCGGCCCCGGCATAGGCAGGGAGACGCCCGCCTTGTTGGCCGCGCGCCCCATCCCTTCCGCACAGGCACCATTGTCCTGCAAGTACAAGATGAGGGTATTCTCCAGCAGCTTTTGCCTCGCCAGGGTCTGGACGATCTTGCCCACCCCCTGGTCCATGCGGTCCACCTGGGCCGCGTAAACCTCCATGCAACGGGCCTCCCAAGCCTTGTTGCGGACCTTGGACCAATCGCCGTCCTGCGGGCTGAGGTCCCACCCGGGCCGGATGATCCCCATCTGCCGGAGCCGCTCGAAGCGGGCCCGGCGCATGGGCTCGTAGCCGCCGTCGTATTTTCCCTTGTACTTGGCGATCTCGCTCTCGGGGGCGTGCAGGGGCCAATGGGCCGCGGTGTAGGCGACGTAAAGGAACAGCGGCTGGCTGGGCCTCTGGCGCGCGTGGTCCTCGACAAACCGCACGGCATGGTCGCTGATCGCGTCGGTCAGGTAGTAGTGCTCGGGCTTGTAGTCCGGGTCTTCGGCGGCCTTGATGGGCGTGTTGTCGCGGACCAGGGTGGCCGGATCGAAATAGTTGGCTGCGCCGCCGATGATGCCGTAATACCGGGTGAATCCCCGCTGGAGCGGCCAGTTGTGCTTCGCGTCTCCCTTTGCTTTGAAGGGCGTCACGTGCCACTTGCCCGCGGCGTACGTGGCGTAGCCGGCCGTTCTGAGGACCTCGGCGATGGTCACCGCATTGCGGCTCAAGTCGCCGCGATAGCCGTCCAGGCCCTTGTTCTCCATCATGTGCCCCACGGCGGCCTGATGGGGATACAGCCCGGTGAGCAGGCTTGCCCGGGTCGGGCAGCAGCGGGCGGTGTTGTAGAACTGCGTGAACCGCAGCCCGCCGGCCGCCAGCCGGTCCAGGTTCGGGGTCTGGGTCTCGCCGCCGTAGCAGCCCAGGTCGGAGAACCCCATGTCGTCGGTCAGGACAACGACGATGTTGGGCCGTTTGCCCTCGGTGTGGGACGCTGCCGCCGCAAGCCAGGGCGTCAGGCCGGCCGATAGCACCGCGGTAATGACCGTTCTCAATAGCGTACGGCGGGTCAAGTCCCTCACGGCGGCGCTCCTTTCTACTCGTTGAACGAACCGGGTGGCCCCGGGCGGTTGCCCACCCGGGGCCACCCGGTCCATTTTCTCCCCCACGACTGAACCGGCGACACAACGGTATTCCATACCGTCATTTCGCATGGGGCGGTCGAGTTGCTTCCAAAACGGAGGCAAATCCCTGTCGCCAAGTGCAAAGCCGGCCCAATCTTTCGCCGGGGGCCTTCTTGTCTGCCCCCGCTAGCGGTCGATTCGGCATGGCGGACTCCGACAACGCAGGCTATGGCCTCCTTCTACCGCTGATAACACCATCCGCGCCAATGACGCCAAACCACCCCCTCATCCCGTTTATGGGTGGTTTTTCGGCACTCCGAGAAAAGGGATGACTTGATGCGATAGCGACACGACAGCGTAACGGACGCGATGGCCCCAGGCTTAGGCAGTCCGGGGCTTCTGCTTGTCCTGTTTCTGCTTTTCGGCCTTCGCTTGTTTGGCTTCGTTCTGCTTCTGCCC
>CAYGZI010000424.1:0-5620 GCA_964354245.1 uncultured Planctomycetaceae bacterium | reverse complement strand
AGAGCATCTGACTCTTAATCAGAGGGTTGTAGGTTCAAGTCCTACAGGGGGCACTCCGGACACTTGCCACGCTTCGCCACCCTCCACCGCATCTAGCCGTAAGCCCTGATAGCTCAGGGCTTTGTGCGTTTTTTGGGACTCCTGGCGAGGGTTGGCGGACGGTGGCTGAGATTGTCTATGACCCCCAGTTTGCCCGGTTAGTGCGCCTGATTCTGCGCCGCCTCCCCCCCAGTCCGGCCCAATCTTGCCGCGGCGCGGTCGAAATAGGAATATAGGGTGTGCATCAGTGGGGCGATCCGCCGTCTTGGAGCCTGGCCATGATCGAGCTTCTTTCCCGGCTTACGCCTTCGGACCTTGCGATGGTGCTATGCGTGCCGGCCGTGGTCCTTGTGGTTGGGCTGGTCGCCCTGACATCCCAGATCATCAGGGCCGTGCAGAAACACCGCGAGCGCCAGATTGCCTCGTCCGTGGTCCTCGAGATGCTGGAGCGAGGCATCGCTGCTGAAGAGATCGTGGCCGTGCTCAAGGCGATGGGGCTCGAGGATCCGCAAGGGCGACGCTTCGGGGGCCGACTCCGACAGTTGCTCAGCGCCTCTGCCGACAAGCCCGCGCCCTGATGCGGCCCGGGCGACGCGGCGCAAGCGTCGCCGTGCGGATCATCTGGGCATCGCCCCCCGGAACCGAGCGCCTCTGCGCCTCAGTCACACCTTTGCCCCCTGACTCGCGACCCGCGTGGGTGCTTGTGAGCCGGCGCCGAGTGCCGCGATCCGGCGAACGGCCTGACGCTGGAGGGTGACCTCCGAGCGTATCGCCTCTGGGGCCGAAACACTCCGCGAGCTTTTCGGCGGCCAGCCGACACTGATCGTGCTCGACGAGATTGCGGTCTACCTGCGGAAGGTTGAGCAAAACCATCCTGGAGCCGGCACTCAGTTCGCGGCTTTTTTGCAGGCACTGATCAAAACCGTCGAGTCCTCGCCTCGGGCGGCATCGGTGTTCACGCTCGCCGTGGGCAAGGACTTGGAGGCCAAGGATGCCTATCGTGAGGAACACGAGCGGCCCGTGGCAGCAATGGCGGAGGCCGAATCGGTCGCATCGCGTAAGGCTACCCAACTCAACCCTACCGAGGAATAGGACTTCAGAGATGAAGGAGCAATTCCTCCGCGGATATCCCCTGCATCCCGAGACCCTGTCTGTGCTGACCGAGAAGCTGTCTTCGCTGAACAACTTCCACCGCACGCGGGGCAGGCATTCCAGTTGGTGCCGTTCCCTGCCGGCCCGTACGAAGTCCCTGACGAAGTGGGCGATGGTCGCCCTTTGCTGGTTGTCCTGCACTACGAGGCAGTGTCGATCTCCTCGGAGCTCCGAGGGCTGCCCGCGGAGATCGACGAAATCTGCAAGTACAAGGGTGTGGACCAGAAACTCCGGGAGTTGCGGAACCACCTGGTCTTCGTCGTCGCCGACGAGCGGCTTCGGGAGAACATGAAGCAGAAGGTTCGCCGCCGGCTCCAACGTCAAGCACCGCGTCCTGCTGATGACGGCCTACGGGGGCGGCTTGCGGGTCTCGGAATTGGTGCGGCTGGAGCTTCGCGACATTCACTCTCAACGGATGTTGATCCGCGTCAATGAAGGCAAGGGACGCAAGGACCGCTATACCTTGCTCTCCTCGAGGCTCTTGGACGAACTCCGCGCCTACTGGCGCCGGTATCGGCCGCAGCCCTGGTTGTTCATGGGCGAGAAGGAGGGGAGGCATCTGACGGCCGGTAGCGCACAACGGGTCTTCTACCAGGCCAAGCAGCGGGCACGCATTGCCGCACGGCCGCCTTGGGCGGCCATCGCGAGTGGTGTCTTGGCCCCATGGGCTCCCCCGGCTCGCCGTGCCACGCTGCGACGCTGCCGCAACAAACCCTGGGTGGTTTACTCGCAAGCCCCTTTCGCCGGGCCTCGCAAGCTCCTGGATTACCTGGGCCGCTACACGCATCGCGTGGCGATCAGGAACTTCACTGTCCCCGGAACTTCATGGCGGAAGGACCTTTGCGCGACAGAATCGATGGATGGAGGCAAGTGGCACGCGCTTGGCCAATGCGTCGATTCCTTCCTGGATGAACCGCTTGGCTCCCATCTCGAGGCGCACGCCGAAAGACGGTTCATCATGGTCGCCTCACCGGTCCGGTCCTTGACCGGCGGTCCATTCGTCCGCTCCCGTGACGTTTTTCTCTGCTCCCGCGATGCTCCCGGCACGGACGTCATTCATCTTGCTGGAGAGGCAACTACGGTTGCTGTTCCTGGCCCTCCGGCTGCTGCAGACGTATCAGGGTGCGAGGCTCCTGCCGGTCAAGCCCGAAATGGACCAGCACCGGCACCTCGTCGTTGGTCAGGTTGTAGAGGCCCGTCTCGACGACCACCGACTCATTGCCTTCGAGCCTGAGGGCGACTCGCTGGTTCTTCTTGTCCACGGCGCCAACGACCGGCATAACCTTGTCGGCAAGGGAATCCTGCAAGTTCCCGCGAATGGCGCCCTCCTTGTTCAAGGCAAGTTGGACGACCTTGTCGGTCTTGGTCTGCCCTTCCTCCGCGATCACGGCGAATACACCCAGGGGAAGCCACTCCTCGTCCTGGGCGTCCTGGCCGGAATCGGCGATCTGGCCGGCCTGAGCATAGTACTGCTCGGCCGACGCGACCGGCTGATCACCGTAGTAGACGTCGCCATCTTCGTAGGTCACGTTTTCGCCATAGTCGTAGTAGGTCCCGTCGCCACTGCAACCGCAATAGCTGCCGGCGGTGGCCCAGTTTGCCGCAGCCCAGGCCGTGGTAGCGACAGCCCACCTGCCCGGGCACCAAGCGCCGGGGTAGCCTGCACGCCAGGCCGGCGTGAAGTAGCCCCAGCGGCTGTAGGCCCCATTCACTGCGGTCCATGCCCGGCCACCGACGAACTGGCCGTTGACGAACGAGGCACCGCGCCCGGCGGCCACGGTGTTGCCACCCGGGCCGCGGATGGCCGCGCCGCCGGCCACTTTGGTGTAGGTGTTGCCGCCGGGACCGGTGACCCTGATTCCGGCGCGGCCGGCGCCAATAGTGGCTCCGCCTGGTCCCGTTCGGCTGCCGCCCACGCCGCCGACGGCGATCTGGCCGCCACCAGGCCCCGTGACTGTTTTCCCGAAACTACCTCCGGCGGCGGGCAACTGAGCGGGCCGAGGGGGCGTCGAGATAGCGTTTCGCCCGGGTCCGGAATCGGTCGGCATGTTGAGGAAACTCCCAAGCTGATCGCGGGAAGGCCTCTGACCGGGTTGATTTGCTCCGCCCGTGGGCAGCGTGGACGGTCGCAGACCGCCCGCAGGTCGCTGGACTTGTCCGCCGCCGGGCCGGGCAGGCAAGGCCCCCGATGTCGGCCGCTGCGCCGCCCCGCCTGGTCTCGCCGCCGGTAGCGTCGAGGGTCGCGACCCGCCCGCAGGTCGCTGGACTTGTCCGCCGCCGGGCCGGGCAGGCAAGGCCCCCGATGTCGGCCGCTGCGCCGCCCCGCCTGGTCTCGCCGCGGGCATCTGTGCGGGGCGCGCCGCGGACTGACCACGACCAGGTGACGGAGCCGCCCGACTCATCGACGGGCTGCGGTTGATCGAGGGGCTGACAGAGGGCCGAGCCCCGCCGGAAAACCCGCCACCGCCCCGAGCGCCGCCACCGCCGCCCCGAGCACCGCCGCCGCCGCGAGAGAACGCTTCCGTCGCCAGCAGCGACACGCCAATCGCCAGGCAGGCCAGCACGATTGTGGACTTTTTCATGAGATCACCTGTCAGTGTGTTGGGCTTGCGGGAAAATCATGTTGGTCAAACTGGGCATCAATCTTTTGTCCCACGCTTCCGCGGTTTCTCAACAGCCTTGGGCGCGTCCGTCGCGGCAGTGCTCGCCGTTTTGCGAACGATCTTCACTTCCTCGACATTGGGCAGGAAGTCTTCGCCCACCTTCCGGCCGATCGACTTCCAGGTGCACGTGTTCGCGTCGATAAGCGTGTAGATGTTCGTCGCCGACGCCTTGCGGCCATCGGGCAGAACCTGGCTGAACTTGACGATCCAGCCATGGTCTTTCTTCGTCCAGATGCCTTCGCCAAATCCGCCGTCGGAATCGAACATCCACGAGCGGATCGTGCCCGCCGCCGGGTCCCAGCCGATGACTTGGGTCCCTTCGAGATCGTCCATTCCGGGCGCCGATGCCTTGAAGGCATAGCTCAGGAAGGTCTTGTTCTTCGTCCAGGTTACGTTGGCCGCGATCGCTGCATCGGGACTTTGGTCGCCCCACTCGCCAACGAGCCATGCCAGATCCTGCAACTGCGGACTCGCCGCGGGTACGTCGGGAACATCCGTTTCGCGAACGCTCTCCAGCTTCCATTGGCCGTCCTTCTTCACATGGATAGCCAGGTAGGTCGAATCGCTGGGCGGTTCCGCAGGCCGAATCACACGGACTGTTCCCTCCTCCATCGCGACATCCGGTGAGACCAGGCGGACGCTCGGGTTGATACAATCGATCCTTACGCCCTTGTTCTCGGCAAAGAGTGACTCCATCTCCTTCTCGATGGCCTGCCTTCCCTGGAACCGCTGGCCTGATGGGCTGGTCCACTCGCCGGATTCGCTCCAATGCGAGGCAACGGCCTTCGCGTCGCCCCGATTGTAGGCGGCGACGTAAGATTCCACAGCGGCCCGAATGGCGTTCTCCTCCGGACTACTCATGGGCTTCTTTTCTGCAGCTTGTGCGGAAACGGCAAAGATCAGGGCTGCCGACATCGCGGCCAGCGCCCAACGGCCCGCCCCACGTGCCAGCGGTTTACATAAGATCTTGCACATCTTCTGTTTCTCCTAGGGGGTCGAGTTCTAGGGCAAGAGACATCGCAATGACGGAGCCAATGCCTCAACTCCACTCCTCGACGTTTCTGGCCCAACCTGCCGTAGCCCAAACCACACCAATGACAGCCCGGCAAGCGAATCGTTCAATTATAGTACAGCTCGGCCACCCGATGCCGCCGAGGGTCGGAAACCAGCTAGGCCAAGCGAAGCCCGAGGGAGAGCAAGAGGTGTGCCAAAGGGACAGATTGATAGCTGACTGTCCGCAACTCCTTTCTAGACAAGACGTTGGGTAGCCAGCGGTCTGCCAAGGTGGCGGGGTGTTGTGGCTCGTGTCTCCAATATCTTGGAGATTCCATCGCCCCCCTTGTTCTCGGTCTGTCTGCGACGATGTACGATGGCGGGTAATCGGCAGGCCACTCCCTCTGGGAGCCACTCCCGGTTTACGTGCCCGATCAGGCAAACCGCATCACCGGCCCAGCAGTCCAGGGGGTAGTGAATGAACGAGAAAACCACAACGATCGTTGCCGACGACGAGGCGGGTGATCGCGATATCGTCGAGTTCAGGCAGGCCTGGGAGGAGCCGCCCGGCACGCACGAGGGACTCGACGCACGCCTGCATTTTGAGACGCTCATCGCCGATCTCTCGTTGAAGTTCATCAACATTCCGGCTAGCGAGGTCGACCACGAGATTGAAGACGCCCAGCGACGCGTCTGCCAGTGCCTCGGGCTGGACTTGTCTGCGCTTTGGCAATGGTCGGCCGAGTCTCCGGGATTCCTTGCGCTGACCCACC
>CAYGZI010000423.1:0-5630 GCA_964354245.1 uncultured Planctomycetaceae bacterium | reverse complement strand
AGAAGGTCCTTACCTACAGGGACTACCGCAAGCTGCTGGAGAACAAGGACATCCACGCGGTGGTGATAGGCACGATCGGCCACTGGCACGTCCTGCCCACCATCGACGCCTGCAAGGCCGGCAAGGACGTCTACGTCGAAAAGCCGCTGGGCACGTCCATCGGTGAGGGCCGGGCCGCGGTCGAGGCCGCCAAGAAGTACGGCCGCATCGTCCAGATCGGCACCCAGCAGCACAGCCAGGAGCACTACCAGAAGGCCGCCGAGCTGATCCAGAAGGGCCGGCTGGGCGAGATCACCGAAGTGAAGGTCTGGGACATGGACTACCACTGGCCCGGCTTCGGCAGCCCGCCCGACGAAGAGCCGCCCAAGGAGCTCGACTGGGACTTCTGGGTCGGCCCCTCGCCCAAGGTGCCGTACAACCGCAACCGCTACTTCCACCACTACTGGTTCTTCGACTACGGCGGCGGGTGGCAGTTGGATTGGGCCGTCCACCACTACGACATCGTCAACTGGGCCATGGGAGTCAACGAGCCGATCGCCGCCACGGCCATCGGCGGCAAGTACGGCTTCAAGGAAGACAACACGCAATGGCCCGACACGTTCTCGGGCATCCTCGAATATGGCCCGGGCCCGGTGGCCCGCAAGGGCTTCCTCCTCCAGTACACCTATCGCGGCTGCTGCCGTCGCGAGCAGCGCTCGCACTGCAAGACGTTCTTCGGGAGCGAGGCCTCGATGATCCTCGACCGCGGCGGCTACACGATCCGCGTCGAAAAGGAGATGAAGGACGTGGAGACCTTCATCGGCGGCCCGCCCGTGCACCACAAGGTCTTCATCGACAACGTGCGGGCCCACAAGAAGCCCGAAAACGACGTGGAATCGGGCCACCACGCCAGTAACCCCGGCCACTTGATGAACATCGCCTGGAAGGTGGGCCGCCGCATCCGCTGGGACGGCGCGAAGGAGCAGGTGATCGACGACCCCGAGGCAAGCGCGCTGGTCCACAAGAAGTACCGCGCGCCGTGGAAGCTGGAGGTGTGAGCCCCGCGAGACGCCGGATCCCGGGTCATAAAGCCGCGACCGCCGGTCGCGGGAGAAGCCCCGGGCCCCTCTCCCTTTGGGAGAGGGGAGAGGGCCGTGTTCCTTGTGTCCGCCAACCGCAGTGCGTTCCGCGCCTTGCCCAGCGATGTGCTATACTGGTAGCATTCTCAGGGGCGGAAAAAAGGAGAGCCACCATGAGCATCGTTTTGCAGGGCGTCGTTCGGGGAAAGACGATTGAGCTGGAAACCAGCCCTGGAATCGAGGATGGCCGAATCGTCAAGGTGGTGCTGGACGTGGAGCAGCCGGCTGCCCAGTCCGGTCAATCGCGGGGCGAGGAGAGGCTGACCGCCGCAGGCATGATGGCGAACTACACGGAGGACGACGCCGCCGTGCTGGCACAAATCCATCAGGAGCGCAAGCAGGATACGCGGCGGGAGATTCAGCCGTGAGCCTCTTGCGAGCTCCGACCTCCGTAGCGGGCCGGGACGACTCGGGCTCCGACGCTGCCGGTCCTCCACCACGACCACGCCAGCGCGAGGGCGACGTAGACAACCAATCCGATGAGGACGTAGTACCCGGCCACGGACGGCCAACCCCCTTGATCACTCGGCCATTATCTTCTCCAAGAGCGGCCGCATCGCCTCGTACCAAAGGTCGTAGCCCTTGGCATTTGGGTGCAGACGGTCGGGCATGATGTCCTTGGGGATCTCGCCCTCCGAGTCGAGAAACTCCTTGCCGATATCGAGGTACCGCGTCTTCCGGCCGTCGTCGAGCTTCGAGATGATCTGGTTCGTGGCCTCGACCTTCTTGCGGGTCGGAGAGTCCTTGGCGTCGCGCGGGAACACGCCCAGTAGCAGAACCTTCGTCTCCGGCAGCTTCTCGTGGATCGTTTCCACGATCTTCTTGACCCCGGCCGCGGCCCACTCGGGCTCTTCGTCCTTGAAGTGCCCGATGTTGTTGGTGCCGATCATCACCGCGGTGACTTTCGGCCGGATGCCGTCGAGCTCGCCGTTGGTGATCCGCCAGAGGACGTGCTCGGTGCGGTCGCCGCTAATGCCGAAGTCGGCGGGGTCGTACTTGGCCAGCTTCTCCCAACTCGACTTCCCGCGGCTCGGCCAAACATCCGTGATCGAATCGCCGAGGAACAACAGGCCGACGGGCCCCTGCTTGATCCGTGCGAGAAACTGCTCGTGCCGCTTGGGGTCCTTGATCGCGGGTGTTAGGGCATCCTCGGCCGTGCGCGGTTTTGCGGCTTGGGCGGCCTTGGGCTTGGCGGTCCGCTTCTTTGCGGGCACGGTCACCTGCGCCGCGGTGGCCGCGACGGCAAACGAGCTGAGGATCGCCCACGCCACGAGTTTGGAGAAGTGCTTCTTCATGTTGAGTGCTTCCGAGTCCAGGGGTCTTTACGCCGCATCGTGCCCTCAACGATACCCCGGCCGTCGATCGCTCGCAATGGGTGGCATGTCACCTGGTTCATGGCAGCCGCGAAATCGTAGGCTGGGGCGCAGCCCCAGCAGCCCCGCAACGGCGAGAAGCTAAGGCTGCGCCCCAGCCTACGGTCTGGAAGACATGCCAGCCGACGGCAACTCTGGTGTCGGCGAGTGCGGTCGCATATAGTAGCGGATGTCCGATCGAACGGGAGGTTGCCCATGTTCCGGATTCTTGCGTGTGCATGCCCTACGGTCTGGCTCGCCGTCGCATCTTCGCTGGCTGCCGCACCGCCGCCGCCGGCCAATCCCTTTGTCCTGCAAGCGGAGAAGTTCCGCCACTACGTCGAGCGGTTCAACCGGCTCGACCGGGAGACGGTCGTCCAGCACGTCCCCAACGCGGCCGCCTGGGACTGGATGGTCCGCAACGTCCCCTTCTTCGAGTGCCCGGACAAGGACATCGAGGAGACCTATTACTTCCGCTGGTGGACCTACCGCAAGCACATCCGCCAGACGCCCGACGGCTTCGTCATCACGGAGTTCCTCCCGAACGTCAGTTGGGCGGGGAAGCACAACACGATTAGTTGCGCGGCGGGCCACCACCTCTACGAAGGCCGCTGGATCCGCGACCCGCGCTACCTCGACGACTACTCGATCTTCTGGTTCCGCAAAGGGGGCGAGCCGCGGCGCTATAGTTGCTGGCTGGCCGACGCCATCTACGCCCGGTACCTCGTCAACGGCAACAAGGAGTTCGTCATCAACCTGCTCCCGGATCTGGTGCGGAACTACGAGGCATGGGAGAAGGAACGCCGCGACCCGAATGGCCTGTTCTGGCAGATCGACGACCGCGACGGCATGGAGGTCTCGATCGGCGGGAGCGGCTACCGGGCCACGATCAACAGCTACATGGCCGGCGACGCTGTCGCGATTCTCAGGATCGCGGATCGGGCTAAAGAACTTCACCTCGCTCTTGAGTACTTCGCCAAGGCAATGGAGGCCCCAAGACTCATGAGGAGTCTCTGGGACAAGGATGCGCAGTTCTTCAAGGTCCTGCCCCGCGGCGACAACAAGCGTCTGGCCGATGTCCGCGAAGAACACGGCTTTACCCCTTGGTACTTCGTTCTCCCGGACGACGACTGCTTGGCCGCCTGGAAGCAGGTGATGGACCCGCGGGGCTTTTACGCCCCGTTTGGCCCTACGACCGCCGAGCGGCGTCACCCGCGGTTCATGTTCAAGAATCCGCACGAATGCCTCTGGAACGGCCCGAGTTGGCCTTACGCCACCTCCGTCACGCTCACGGCAATGGCGAATCTCTTCAACTACACCGAGCAAACGCACGTCGGCAAGAAGGACTACCTGGACCTGCTGCGGATCTATGCCCGCTCGCACCGCCTGAAGCTCCCCGACGGCACAGTCGTCCCTTGGATCGACGAGAACCTCAATCCGGACACGGGTGAGTGGATCGCGCGAGAAACTCTGTTGAAGCGAGGCGTTAAGGACCGCGGCAAGGACTACAACCATTCCACGTTTTGCGACCTGGTGATCTCGGGGCTAATGGGTCTGCGACCGAAGCCGTTCCCGTGGATCGACGTCAACCCGCTGGTTCCGGAAGGCGTCTGGGACTACTTCTGCCTCGACAACGTGCTCTACCACGGCCGCACGATCACGATCCTCTACGATCGCACCGGAAAGCGCTACGGAAAGGGCGCCGGGCTGCGCGTGTTCGCCGATGGGAAGCAGGTTGCCACGTCGGAAAAGCTGAGCCAAGTGTCTGCCGACTTACCCCAGATCGCTGGTCCCGACTGGAAGCGGGAGACCGCCGGCGGCTGGGCCAAGTCTCCCCATAATCCCGTGCTCGGCGGCGGCCTCGGCACGTGCTTCGACGTTTCCGTGCTCAAAGAGACCGAGGCCGACAAGTTCCGGATGTGGTTCTCCTGGCGACCGAGGAAGAGCATTGCCCTGGTCGAAAGCCGGGATGGGACTTCCTGGAGCAAGCCGGCGATCGTCCTCGGCCCGAACCAGCAGACCGATTGGGAGGCCGACATCAACCGGCCCGTCGTGATCTGCCGCCCGGACGGCTATCAGATGTGGTACACCGGCCAGGCCCGCGGGCAGTCCTGTATCGGCTATGCCACCAGCGCCGACGGAAAGACATGGAAACGCATGAGCCCCAAGCCGGTCCTCTCGCCCGAGAAGCCCTGGGAGAAGACCTCGGTCATGTGCCCGCACGTGATCTATGACGAGCAGATGAAGCTCTACCGGATGTGGTACTCCGGCGGCGAGCAGTACGAGCCGAACGCCATCGGCTATGCCACGAGCCCCGACGGGCTCCAGTGGACCAAGCACCCGCAGAACCCGGTCTTCCGCCCGGACCCGAAGAGCCCTTGGGAGCAAGAGCGCGTGACGGCCTGCCAGGTCGTGCGC
Source organism: uncultured Planctomycetaceae bacterium (assembly GCA_964354245.1). Classification (GTDB taxonomy): domain Bacteria; phylum Planctomycetota; class Planctomycetia; order Pirellulales; family Thermoguttaceae; genus CAYGZI01. The sequence continues at coordinate 742 of CAYGZI010000423.1, read as the reverse complement.
CAGGGCGACTGGCACGTGATGTTCTACATCGGCTTCCGCGACGTGGACCACGCCCAGATCGGCGTGGCCCGCTCCAAGGACGGCATCACCGGATGGGAGCGTCACCCGGCCAACCCGATCATCCGGCCCGGGCTGAACCGATGGGACCACGACGCGGTCTACAAGCCTTATGCGATTCTCGACGGCGACCGCTGGCTCCTTTGGTACAACGGCCGTCGCGGCAACGTGGAGCAGATCGGCCTGGCGACGCACGAGGGGGCGGATTTGGGGTGGTGACGGGTGGCGCGTGGTGGGTGGTGGGTGGCGGGTGATGGGTGATGGATCGTGGGTCGTAAAGCCCACGGGTTGCAACCCGTGGGCTTTGAGAAGCAGGAGATCAGGCGAGAGTCATCACTTCCTCGAGCGGCTTGCGCTCCAGCGCCGGCACGCGCGCGTCTTCGGCCGGGTAGCCCATCACAAGGATCAGCACCGGACGCTCGTTTTCCGGCCGTCCCAAGAGCAAGTTGATGAAGCCCATGCGGCTCGGGGTGTACGGGAGGCACGCCAGACCGGCGTGGTGCAGGGCCGTGATGAGAATGCCGATCGCGATGCCCGCCGACGTGGAGGCGTAGTAGTTCTTGCGGAGCGCTCCTTCCGGCGTGCGGCTGGTCGTCTCGACGAAGACCGCGATCAGGTACGGCGCGGTCTCGAGGAACGGCTTGTCCGGGCCGGTGCCCAGCGGAGCCAAATCGGCGAGCCATTG
>CAYGZI010000422.1:0-5634 GCA_964354245.1 uncultured Planctomycetaceae bacterium | reverse complement strand
AAAGGTTTCGAACCTCTTCCGATCCTCTTGGCGGGCAGGCTCTGCGATGAGCTCCGCGCCACTCTCCTTGAGGAAGAGCGGCTGATTGCGACCCCCGAGCGACTCGCCGAACTGCGGGCGAAGGTTGGGTTCATTGACGAGCGTGTGTTCGTTGCCCCATCCCCACCGCCACCAGAGGGGATTGGCCTGTCACAACCACAATCGGTGTTTTATCGCGAGCGTTTCCGCCAAACAGCAGAGGAGGCCTTTGACCTGGGCCCGGACCACGCCCCCCGCGCGCGCCTCCACGACATCGGGGACGCTGAACGGGAGAGGATTGTCACGCGACTGGAACAGGCGGGGAGCACGGCGACAGCCCTGCGCGAGGCGATCGATCAGCGCGAGCGCCTTTCGAATGAGCTGCGCGATATCGAGACCAAGTTGCAGGCTACTTCGGATGATCCGCACGTCCTTGACCTGATCAAGCAAAAGCAGAGAATCGACGAGAGGCTTGGCGGACTTGAAGCTGAGCTGACTGCCGTCCGCGGGGAGATACAGCGACTGGAAGCTGATCTCGCCATTTGCCAACGGCAGATCGAAACCCGGCAGCGCACGCGCGCTGCCACGACCGAGGCCAAGCGAACGGTCAAGCTTGCCCAGGAATCGCGTCGTGTGCTGGACAAGTTCATCAAAAATCTCGGTGGGCGGAAGCTCGAAACACTGCGAAATCGCTTCGACGAAATGTACACCCGCCTGCGCAAGCCCGAAGATCCGGTACACTCGATTGCAATGGACCCCGAGACATGGCAAGTGATCCTGAAGGACGCGAAAGGGCGCCCGCTTGAGAAGCGCGTCTTCTCAGCGGGCATGAAGGAGATGTATGCGATTTCCTTGCTCTGGGCCCTCTCTCGCGCTTCGGGGCAGGAGCTTCCGATTGTCATCGATACGCCGGTCGCTCGGCTTGACACTACCAATCGACGTGCCCTCTTCGAGAAGTATCTTCCATGCGCGGGCCATCAGGTGGTGGTTTTGTCGACAGACCATGAAGTGGACATTGAGTGGGCAAAACGGCTGGCCCCGCATGTCTCGAAGCAGTACCGTCTTGACTACGATGCTTCGATCGATTCGACCGTCATACGGCCAGGCTACTTCTTCTGAGAGCCGAATATATGGCGCTTCTAAAGACCTCGGCTGAAGCACGTGAGATTCTCGAACGTTTCCGGCGCTCGGCGGGCGTGCGGCCGAACCTGTGGGCTCGCGCGGCACTCGGTTACTCGTTGTCACTGGAGGGTGAGCCACCCGACGGGCCGTTTGACTCCGATGGCACAGAATTCCAAGAGCGCGTTCTGCTCGCGGATGACGCTCCGCTCTTTGCGGCGCTATTGCGGCAGCGCGCGCGAAAGAACATCAGCGCCGACGAATTCGGCGCCCTGGTCAAACGTCACGTCGAGCGAGGGCTCCGGCACTTCTCGGAGCAGTATGAGCGCCTGAACCGCAGGGGCGACGAGTTGATGCTCGCGCTGCTCCAACACTGCGCTGCGGGACGGCCGGGCGGCCCCGCAGGGGCGCCTCAGCCCGAGCCAACAATCGTGCCGGGAGCGCAGTTCGCTGTGAGCGTGGAACTCGGCAAAGCCATTGGGACCGCCCAGCCGGTTCTCCACACCTTGAACGGACCGGGGGCGGCACCGCACGTGGCCGTCATGGGTCGGAATAGCACCGGCAAGACACGGACCGCGCTGGGTTTGCTGGCGCAGATACGGAACGCGCCCCGGCAGGGCGCGGCGTTTCTCGTCTTCGACTACGCCAAAGGCGATATTGCCGCCAACGCGGATTTCGTTCGTGCTACCGCCGCGCGGGTTGTCGCCCTGCCCGGTCAGACAATTGCACTCGCCGCCCTCGCCATCGGGCACCGCGACGAGCACTCCGTGGGACTAGCCGCCCATCGGTTTAGGGATACGATCTGCTCGGTGGTTCGCGGGCTGGGACCGAAACAGAAGAGCCGATGCCTGGACGTCATTAGGGAGACCTACGATCAACTCGCGCCCAGCACCCCCGACCTGGCGGATGTGGTCAGCGTTGCGAATCACCGCTATGCGGACAACAACTGGCCCGACGACTCTCTCCTTGCGTGCCTGCGTGAGTTTACCGACTTTCCGCTCTTCAGTCGGCCCGATCACGTGGAGCACCACGAGTTCCTGGAAGCGCCGCATGTCATTGACGTTCACCGGCTGCCCGAGGACCTGCGCAAACTGGCGGTCTTCCTGATGCTCGACCGCCTGTACGCGGACATCATGGCGCTGCCGGACGCTCCGCTTGACGCCAGCGGCAACCGCCAGATGCGTCTGATCATCGTCATCGACGAGGCTCATCATTATCTCCCGTGCAAGCAGCCCACGCTCGAGAAGATGGTGCGCGAAGTTCGATCCAAGGGCGTCGCGATTTGGCTCCTGTCCCAGTCGCCGGACGACTTCGATCAGCCGCGTTACAACTTCGCTCGCGAGATGGGCCTTGCCGTCGTATTCTCCTGCGTCCTCGAAAAGCCGAGGATGCTGGAAGCCGTGCTCGGCGGGAAAGTCAATCCCAAACGGCTATCGCAGCTCCCGGCCGGGGTCGCGCTGACTCGGGTCCCCGGCTCCGATGCGCCCGTGGAGATACAAGCCTGGCAACCATAGCGGCGGGCCTTGCGGGCACGACAGCCGCCTTGGTCCTGCAAATCCGGCGTTCCCTTCGTGCCGAAGCTCTGCTTCGGCACGCTTGACGGAAGCTCCGCTTCCGGGAGGCGATTGACCCGGCAAGCTCCGCTTGCCCTGTCGCAGGGCGGATCGGCAATCCGCCCCAAACTAGGCGGTGTACTCCGTGACCCGCACCCCGGTCGCGGAGCGGCCGGCCTCCGCTGGACGGGTTGAGAATCCGTCCTACCGTCTCCCACCACCCGCCACCCGCCCGACCTTCCGAGCCGCAACGTGTCGCCCCGGCGATTCCCCTCGTCCGCATACCCCGGGCCGACACGGCCCGGCTCTGAACCCTGAACCGTGCCGCCCCGACACCGCCCGGCCCAGTCCCGGAAATTCCCAGCCCCGGGGGTTGACGCCCCGACGGCCGCGCCGGAGACTGGCGGGTGCGAGGGGCTTGCCGTGGGAGGACCGCGATGCCGTTGTCTGCAAAGGAGATTCCCATGAGACGCGCTTGGTGGCATGTTTCGGTCGCGGGTGTGTTGCTGGGCGTGGCAGCGGCGGTTTGGGCCGGGGAGGCCAAGGACGCGGGCGACAAGGGCTCCGGCCGCTACGCGGTTCCGCAGGGCGGCGTTGCCGAGTTGGTCCGGTGTATCCAGGAGCTTTCTCAGTTTCAGCCGGGCACGGTCGCGGAGGACTTCGAGCACCGGGCAAAGTTCCGCCCGGCGCTTCAACAGGCCGCCGAGAGGATCGTCAAGCTGGAGAAGGACAAGAAGTCGGAGGCGTACCGCGCGGCCGAGTTCGTTCTCTTGGCGAACCGCGTGCGTTGGATCGCGCAAGCCCTGCCGCAAGAGCAGCGGAAAACGCTGGCCGACGTGAAGGGCTACTTGGCGGACCACCTCGAAACGGACCTGGCCGAATCGGCCGCTGATCTGGCGATGACGGCGGCACAGGCGGTCCAGAATAGCGGGCAGCTTGAGTCGGCCGCCGACGCCTTCAAGGCTTGCGCCGCGTTGCTCGAAAAGAGCCAAGTCACCAGCCGGCGCGAAATGGCAGCGAAGATGGAGGAACAGGCTCGGAGCCTTGCGGCCCTCAGCAAGGAGTTCCCGGCCCAGGGCCCCAAGATCGCCCTCCCGCCCAAGGGTCGCCTCGCCCTCGTGGACATGAAGGCCAAGTGCAATCAGAATATCAACGACCTGTCGGGAGGTGGCGACTTCGAGGGGAACGGCCTGGCCGAGCTGCTCCGCGGCGAGCGGGTCCTGGGCGGCGTCCGATTCTGCATCGGCGACACCATGATTCAGTTGATAAGCACGAACCTGACCACCGCCCCCAAGCAGGTCGAGGGGATTCCGGTCGACCGCACCGTCGCCAGACTCTACTTCTTGCACGGCACGCAATGGGGCGCACCAGACGCGATGCCGGACGGCACGACCGTCGGACAGTACCGGGTCCGCTACGACGACGGCTCATCCGCGTCGATCCCCATCGTCTACGGCCAGGACGTCCGCGATTGGTGGAACACCGACCAGAGAAGGCCCGTGACCCGGGGCCGGGTGGTCTGGACCGGCAGTAACCGGGCCTCGGAGCAGGAGGCGTTCCGCACGACGCTTCGCCTCTACCTCGGCGTGTGGGAGAACCCGGACCCCAAGAAGAAGGTTACAGGCATTGACTTCCTCTCGGAAAACACGATCTGCGCGCCGTTCTGCATAGCGATTACCGCGGAAGAGCCCGCCGGGGCCGAGTGAGGCGGTCGGGCGGAGTAGGACGGATTTCCAATCCGTCCCACTCCTGGGGGGATTACAAATCCGCCCTACAAGTCGCCCACGTTGCCTTGCCGGCTCGTAGCGGATATATTGCGGTCAACTCTTGAAAGGAGGAGGCACATGAACAGATGGTGGCTTCTCGGCGTGGCGTCGGCCCTGGTGCTGGTGGCACTTGGACCACCCGCCGGCGCGGCGGAAACGGCGAAAGGATCGGCCAAAGAGCCTGCGGCGGCCACAGACGCCGCGGCCAAACCAGGAGACGCGGTCAAGAAGGTCGTCCTGACCGAACCGGTCGTGGTCAAGTTAGAGGAGGCCCCGGCCTTCGGCAAAGAGCAAACACCCGGCGGAACCGTGTCCCGTTATCCGCAGGGCCAGTACGCCCGCTGCACCAACGTGCGTACCCCCGTGGTCAAGGCGTACCCTAAGCTCAACTCGAAGCGGCCGCTGTACGGGACGGTGACGTTCGACTCCAACTACTACGAGGCAAAGGCGGGAGTCACGTACCACTTTGTGCTCGACGAGTCGCCCGAGCCGGCCAAGACCGAGAAGAAGACCGGCGACGCGAAAGAGAAGAAGTCGGACCTCTTGGCGTCGATCGCCAAGGCCCTTGTCGGCAGCGAGCCGGTCCGGAGCACGCCCATCCGGCCCGACCAGGTGAAGAACACCTACGACCTGCTCTACTTTGACCTCAACGGCGATCTCGACCTGACGAACGACGGCGTGGTCAAGCGGGCCGCCAAACCGGTCTTCGAGGGCGTGCCGGAGCAGCCCAACGCGTGCTACTTCGACGAGCTTGCCATGCCGTTCGACTTTGGCCCACCGGCGGGGAAGCGGCCGGTCGCGCTTGTGCCCCGCCTTCAGGTATACGGGCAGGACTATGGCTACTGCGAGTTCATCGCCAAGATGGGACGCAAGGGCAAGGTCCGGCTCGGCGACAAGGACTACATGGTCTGGCTGCGTCAATCGGGAACCGTCTCGGGCCGGTTCGACCGGCCGTACGTGCAAGTGGACGTTTTGCCCGCCGATCCCGCGTCGAAAGGTCCGCCGGGGCTGAGATCGGGATCGCTCTGCCAGATGCAATTGGTGGGCGGCCAGTTTCTGACCCTCTCCGCCAGCCCGCTGGGCGACGAGCTGACCATCGCTCCCTACACGGGCGATCTCGGCGTGCTGGAGATTGCCGCGGGCGGACGGGCCATTACCGAATTCGGCGCGATGGGAAC
>CAYGZI010000421.1:0-5638 GCA_964354245.1 uncultured Planctomycetaceae bacterium | reverse complement strand
TTTGTGCGAAGCACCCTCCGGGCCGTTCCGGCAAATTGGACCTGTCCCCTTTTCCGCAGCCACTGGATGTGATCCGCGACGCGGCCATCGAGGTCCGCAAGCCGACCATGTTCGGCGAACTAATCATTATGATCGTGTACCTGCCGATCCTGACGCTGGAGGGCGTCGAAGGCAAACTCTTCCGTCCGATGGCCTTGACCGTCATTATGGCCCTGGCCGGGTCGATGGTCCTCTCGCTGACCCTGATGCCGGTGCTGGCCAGTCTGACGCTCCCCAAGCGGATCGAAGAGCGGGAACCTCTCCTGATGCGCATTGCTCACCGCATCCACAATCCGCTCCTGCGGGTCTCGATGGAGCACAAGTTCCTCGTCGTCGGCATTACCCTGTGCGTGCTCGTGGTCGCGTTTGGGATGATCGCCCCCAATCTGGGCTCCGAGTTCATGCCAAAACTGTCGGAAGGGTCGATCGTTATCAACGTCATCCGGCTGGCGGGAATCGACCTGGAAGAGTCGATCCGCTACAACACCCAAATGGAGAAGGCCCTCTTGGCGGCTTTCCCGGACGAGATTCAGTATGCCTGGAGCCGCATGGGCAGCGCTGAAGTGGCTACCGACCCGATGGGAGTGGAACTGTCGGACATCTTCATCGCCCTCAAGCCGCGAGAGCAGTGGAGACGGGCACGTACGCAGGACGAGTTGACCGGACTGATCCAGAAGGAACTCCGCGACCTGCCGGGACAACGGCTTGCCATGACGCAGCCCATCGAGATGCGGATGAATGAGATGATCTCCGGCGTCCGCTCGGACGTGGCCGCCATCTTGTTCGGCGACGACTTTGACGTTTTGGTGAAGAAGGCCGTCGAGATCGAGCGGATCTTGAAGTCGATTCCCGGCGCTGCGGATGTCAGCGCGGAGCAGGTCACCGGGCAGCCGGTCCTGCAAATCCGCGTCAACCAGGACGAGATCGCCCGCTACGGCATCGCAGCCAAGGCCGTTCTCGATATCGTCGAGTCCCTGGGCAGCAAGCACGTGGGAGAGGTTTACGAAGGGCAGTTGCGCTTCCCGCTGATCGTTCGATTGCCCGAGAGCGTGCGTGCCAGCCCCGAGACAATCGGGGCGGTCCTCGTGACGACGCCCGCCGGCCAGCGCATCCCCTTGTCGCGTCTGGCGAGTATCGAGAACGTGGAGGGACCGTCCACGATCAAGCGCGAGTGGTATCAGCGGCGGATCACCGTCTCGGCCAACGTCCGCGGACGGGACATGGCGAGCTTCGTGGAGGAAGCAAAGCGCAAGATCGCCGAGAAGGTCCAATTGCCGCCGGGCCGCTACAACGTCAAGTTTGGGGGACAATTCGAGCACTACGAGAGCGCCCGCCGACGCCTGATGCTCGTCGTTCCTCTTGCCGCTGGCCTGATTCTCACACTTCTCTTCCTGACCTACCGTAACGTCATCGACGCCCTGCGGGTCTTTACCGGCGTGCCACTCGGCTGGGTCGGCGGCATCCTCGCGCTGTGGCTCCGCGACATGCCCTTCTCGATCTCCGCCGCCATCGGGTTTATCGCCATGTCGGGGGTCGCGGTGTTGGACGACATGATCCTGGTGTCCTACATCCGTCAGCTTCGGCGCGAGGGTCTACCACGGGATGAGGCGGTGAGGGTCGCGGCCGTCACTCGCCTCCGCCCCGTGCTGATGACGACGCTCGTGGCCAGCCTTGGTTTTGTGCCAATGGCGTTGAGCACGGGCATGGGAGCGGAAGTGCAGCGGCCACTGGCGACCGTAGTGATCGGCGGGGTCATCAGTGCAATGGTGATGTCCTTGCTTGTCATCCGCGTCCTCTATGTGCTGTTCGATTCGGCCGCGGGTGGGATCGTATGGTTGATGAACCGGCTGTTCGCAATACGTGCCGAGCAGTTGGCGTGGCTGATTGGCCAGTACCGAGAAGAAGAGGCTACTGAACAAGCCGACACGGAATCGCGGCGCGTGCCCGGGACGGTTTCGGCATAACTTGATGCAGGCGACTTGCCTGGAGGAGGATTCGATGGAGTTGATGTCTTGGGTGCGAACGGTTTCGCTCTCGATGGCTGCGCTGGGCGGATTGCTGGCCGCCGGCTGCGGAAAGACCGCGACCAAAGGGCCGGAGGCAGCACAACCGGCGACGCCAGCGGCAGCCGCGGACGACCACAGCGGGTGGTGGTGCAGTGAGCATGGCGTGCCGGAGGAGATCTGCGCCCAGTGCAACGCGAAGCTCGCGGCGGAGTACCAGCGCAAAGGCGACTGGTGCAAGGAGCACAACCGGCCGGAGTCGCAGTGCTTCCTCTGCAACCCCAAACTTGCAGACAAGTTGGCCGCCGAGTACGAGGCGAAGTTCGGCAAGAAACCGCCAAAGAGAACGTAACGTACATGCACCTGGAGTTTTTGCAGCGGGCCCAGGCGCGGGAGCGGTCGGCCTCGTGGCCGGCATCTTCCCCGCCTGGCAAGCCACTCGCGTGCGGATCGTCGACGCGCTGCGGAACGGATGATAGAGCAAGCCGACCGGCGGAACGTCATGAACCGTAGTAGGAAGGATCTGTAATCCGTCCCATTCCCGTAGGACGGATTGGCAATCCGTCCTACACCGAAACGATCTGACGCCGCCGCCCGCCATTGCACGCCACCTGGAGGCAGGGTAGAATGACCGCGCAACCCCACCAATGGACCATGAGATTCCGTTCTTCGGACACTCCTGTCGGCTAGAACATCTGCTAGCCCAAAGGACCCAGCCATGAAGCATTTGCCCTATCTCCTACTGACCCTGGCTTTCCCGTTCCTCATGGGCGCCGAAATAGCGCAGAAGACCCCGTCGCCGGATGAAGCGGTGGTTGCCGCGCTCAAAGCGGTGGGTGCCGAGGCAAGCCTCGACGCCAAGGGGCACGTCGTCGGCGTCACCTTCCGCGAGAACCCAAAGTTCACCGAGGCCGCCCTGGCGCTATTGGCCAAGCTCCCCAACCTGAAGAGCCTCAGCCTCGCCGACACGCCCACGACCGATGCCGGGCTTGCGCACATCGAGAACCTCACCGGCCTGGAGTTCCTTACCCTCACCAAGACCAAGGTCACCGACGCGGGCCTGGCCCATCTGAAGAAGCTCACCCAGTTGCAGGTGCTCAATCTCTCGGGCACCCGAGTGACCGGGACCGGGCTGGCCCACCTCGCCGGCGCCAAGAACCTGGGGTTCCTCTACGCCGGCGGCAGCCGGTTCTCCGATGCCGGCATGGTCCATCTGAAAGACCACCGCAACCTGCGGCGGCTCTTCCTCTCGGGCTCCCAGGTCACCGACACTGGGCTCGTCAACCTGGCCGGGATGAACCAACTCGGCTGCCTGCTCCTGCAAGACACCAAGGTCTCGGATGCCGGGCTGGTGCATCTCAAGGGCCTCCAGGGCGTCAGTTATCTCTGGCTCGAAAACACCGGCGTCAGCGACGCGGGCCTGGACCCACTCAAGACGCTGCCGAAGCTCCGTTCGCTCGGGCTGGGCGGCACCAAAGTAACCGACGCCGGCGTGAAAGCCCTTGAAAAGGCCCTGCCCAAGTGCCAGATCACCCACGACCCCGAAAGCGCCAAGCGGGCCAGGAGTCAGGCGGAGCGCGTCGAGGGCCGTTAGGACCTGAAGAAGAACAGGCTGGGGGACTGTCCCGATTTTCGCGCAGCGAAAATGAGACTGTCCCCTTCCGCCCTCGGCTGTCAGCTTTCCGCTCTCAGCTCTCTCCTTTCGGCCGCGCGCTGCGCAGATAGCGGTCGAACACTGCCCAGGAGCGGCTCCCGTCGGCCAGGTCGAACGAGACGTAGAGCGGCGCCCCGTGCTGTCTCCACCACTGGCGGCCCGGCTCGCACTGGATCAGGTCCAGCACGGTCCGGGCGCAGTGCAGGCCCGGCGGGAGACGCCGGCGGACCTCGGCCGGCAATGGGCCGTCGAAGCCGTAGCGGGGCCAGGTGTAGTAGCCGTTTTCCTGGTGGCGGCGCCCGGCCATGGCGATGATCCGCAGCACGCCCAGCGCCTTGGCCCAGTGGAGTTGGCGCGAGACGACGCCCAAGCCGAGGCCCTTTCGCTGGAGGCACCTGCGTTGGATGTGAAAACCCTCGTTGAAGAGGACGACCCCCAACGAGAGCCGCTGCGCGACGTGGCTTCCGCGGTACGCGTTGGACGAAGGCTCCCAGAGCTCGAGGTAGATGCCGCCTTGGAGCGAGCCAATCTCCACCAGCGCGTCGTCGGGGGCGCCGGCCAGACCGGCGTATTCCCAGGTCTCCAGCGCCCTGCCGAAAAGCTGGCGCGTGGACCGTTCGATTTGGCGCCCTTCGCCGTCGTAGAAAACCACCTTGGCTCGGCTCCGAGGAGGAGCCTGGGGAGGACCTGACAATCCGGGGAGGGCCTGCTGGGCGGGTTCCATGGCCGGCGACTCGTCGAGGGGGCAGGTGTGCCGATGCCCCACTCCCGGCGAGTCTAGACGACGCAGGTGACAACATGGTGTCACCGCACGCCGGAATTGTCGAGGTATTCTTCGCCAAGACGCCAGTCTGCCCAGAACCTGAAAACCGCCTGCCTTGAGTTGGACCATTCACCGCAGAGGGCGCAGAGGACGCAGGAGAGGTAGGCTGGGGCAACGCCCCAGCAGGCAGCGGAGATCGCCAGGCAGCAGAGATAAGCTGAGGCATCGCCCCAGCCTACGCGGAGAAACGTCGCCCGGTCAGCAGCTCGTACGCCTCGACGTACTTCTGCCGCGTGCGGGCCACGACCTCGTCGGGCAAAGGCGGCGGCGGGCTGTTCTTGTCCCAGCCCGTCGTCTCCAGCCAGTCGCGCACGGACTGCTTGTCGAACGACGGCTGGCCTCGCCCGGCCTCATACCCGGCCGCCGGCCAGAAGCGCGAGCTGTCGGGAGTGAGCACCTCGTCGATGAGGATCAAGCGGCCATCGAGGCGTCCCCACTCGAACTTCGTGTCCGCGATCAGGATCCCCCGTTGCCGCGCATACTCCGACCCGCGGCGGAAGATGTCCAGGCTCCGGCGGCGGAGTTCCTCGGCGACCTCGGCCCCGATCAACTCGACGGTCCGCTCAAAGGAGACGTTCTCATCGTGACCGGTTTCGGCCTTTGTAGCGGGAGTGAAGATGGGCTCCGGGAGGCGGCTGCTCTCCACGAGCCCGGCGGGAAGCTCGATCCCGCAGACCGTGCCCGATTGGCGATACTCCTTCCAGCCCGAACCGGCCAAGTAGCCGCGCACCACGCACTCGATCGGCACGACCTCGGTCTTGCGCACGAGGCTGGTGCGCCCGGCGAGCAATCGGCGGTCGATCCCCGCCGGGAGGTGCATCCGCTCGACGTCCGTGGCGATCAGGTGATTGGGCTCGCCCAGCAGATCGAACCAGAAGGCGGCGATCTGGTTGAGCACGCGCCCCTTGTCGGGAATCCCGGTCGGGAGGACCCAGTCGAAGGCACTGATCCGGTCCGTGCTCACCAACAGCAGCCGGTCCCCGAGGTCGTAGACGTCCCGGACCTTGCCGCGGCGGACCGGGAGCCCCGGCAGGTCGGTCTCGATCACGATATCGTTGCTCATCGGGCGAATTCCTTGCCGGTCCAAGAGCCGGGCAATTGCGACGCTGTACCGGGAGA
>CAYGZI010000420.1:0-5685 GCA_964354245.1 uncultured Planctomycetaceae bacterium | reverse complement strand
TGTGCATGCAGTTGGTGCAGAAGCCCGAGCTTTATGACGTGCTCGTGCTGCCCAATCTCTACGGCGACATCCTCAGCGACCTTGCGGCCGGGCTGGTGGGCGGCCTGGGCATGGCCCCCGGGGCGAACATCGGGCCTCAAGGCGCGGTCTTCGAGGCCACGCACGGCAGCGCCCCCAAGTACAAGGGAATGAACAAGGTCAATCCCACGGCCCTGATCCTCTCGGGCGTGCTCATGCTCCGCCACCTCAAGGAGACGGAAGCAGCCGACCGCCTCGAACAAGCGGTCGCCGCGGTAATCGCCGAGGGCACGTTCGTCACCTACGACATGAAGCCCGACCGCGACGACCCCACGGCGGTCGGAACGCGAGAGATGGCCGAGGCGATCTGCCGGCGGATTTGACATTTGGCGGCGGGCACCTTGCGACTGGTGCCGGCGGGCAGCATTGAATCGTCAACCGACGGAAGGTAGAATCGACGTAGAGGGCCAAGCCATGACCAGAATCATCGTCGATGAAGCGCTCCGGACGCGCTTCCACAATTTCGCTGAGCCGTTCGAATTGTGCGATGAATCGGGCCGAGTTCTGGCCCGAGTCATCCCGCAACTCAACCCTGCCGAAGACAACTTGGAGCCGCAGATCAGCCAGGAGGAGATCCGCCGCCGAAGACAGTCGGACGAGAGGACCTACAGCACGGCCGAGGTTCTTGCCCACTTGGAGAAGCTGTAATGCACCGAGTGGAGTGGCTCGGGGCGGCCCTGGATGAGTTGGCCGCCTTGTGGGTCCGCGGAGACTCCGAATCGCGCCGCCTCATCACCGCGGCAACGCGTGCGATTGACGAGGAACTCAAGAGCCGTCCGGAAGAGAAAGGGGAGTCGCGAGCGGAGGGGGAGCGAATCTTGTTCTCCTCCCCCCTTGGCGTCCTTTTCGACGTCGACCGCGATCGCTCCGCAGTCCGCGTTCTCCACGTGTGGGACATCCGCCGAAAACCGGGATCGGCGTGACCTGGGAAACATGTACCCATTCACAAAGCGGGCTTGAATTCGGCTACGTGTATTACTATCATAATGCACGTATGCACGACGCCGCCTTCCAGTTCACCGTTCAACCCTCCTCCGGACTGCCGATTTACCGGCAGATCATGGACCAGGTCTGTGCCCTGATTGCGGGCGGCAGATTGGCCGCGGGCGACCTGCTGCCCAGCGTGCGTCAGCTCGCGGCGGATCTCCAGGTCAACATGATGACCATTTCCAAGGCCTACGCCCGCCTGGAAGCCGAGGGAGTGATCCAACGGGTCCGCGGCACGGGAATGAAGGTCCTGCCGGTGGCCGCCCGCGGGAGCATCACCGACCGCCGCCGCGAGCTGCGCCCGCTGGTCCAGCAGGCCGTGGTCCGCGCTCGGCAACTGCAGCTCGGCGACGAGGAGATCATCGGCGTCGTGCAATCGGTCCTCAAGGAGCACCAGCCATGCCAGACGAAGCGGTAATCTCGGCCCAAGGGGTGTGCAAACGGTTCGGAAACAAGGACGTCCTCTGCGACGCGACGCTGGCCGTCCCGCGCGGCTCCGTCGTGGGGCTTCTGGGCAAGAACGCGGCCGGCAAAACCACGCTCATCAAATGCCTTCTGGGCCTGTTGCGGATGGACGCCGGAACGAGCCGGGTCTTCGGCGACGATTCCTGGGATCTGACGCCCAAGAGCAAGGCCCGCTTGGGCTACGCGCCCCAGGAAATAAGCCTGTACCCGTGGATGCGGGTCCGCCAGATCCTCCAGTACACGGCCGCCTTCTATCCGCAATGGAACTGGAAGCTGGTCGATCACCTGGTCGCCCAGTGGGAGTTGCCGGTTGCGGATCGAGTGGGGCCGCTCTCGCCCGGACAGCTCCAGAAGCTCGCCCTGGTGCTCGCCATGGGGCACGAGCCCGATCTGCTGGTGCTCGACGAGCCGGTCGCCGCCTTGGACCCCGTCGCGCGCCGCGACTTCCTCCGCACCCTCCTGGAGGTCGCCCAGAGCGAGACCCGCACGGTCCTCTTCTCCACGCACATCACGAGCGACCTGGAGCGGGTGGCCGACCGGGTGGCGATCCTCCGCGACGGCCGCATCGTCTTCTCCGACGGCTTGGACGTGCTCAAGGAGAGCGTCAAGCGCCTGCGGATCACGGCCTCGCGGGACCTGCCCCGGAGTTTCGCGGTCGCCGGCGCGCTGCGCACGGAGGTCGCGGGCGCCAATGCACTGGTGGCCGCCACGGGGGTCACTGGCGGCCTGATCGACGAGCTGCGGACCTTGTGGAACGCCACGGTGGACGTGGAAGACCTTTCGCTGGAAGACATCTTCGTGGAGATGCACCATGGGTAACAAGCTTCGCCAGGTGCTGCGGATGTACCCCTGGGGATGGACGTTGTCTGTGGTAGTCTGTTGGCTGTTATTGCACGGGTTCATGATTTGGACCTGCAAATTCGTACCCTCGTCGAGGTTGGCGGAGCTGCGCGCCCTGATACTCGGGACGCCGTGGACGACGTCGGAACAACGACTCGCGAGCCTCTCGACGGCCCTGAGCCATTTCTCGGTGCCCATAGTCTGTCTGGGCGTGGCCATCGCACACGCACTCAAGCTCCCATTCGCCAACCCGCGTGCCCGGGTTCTGCCGGGCTTTGCCACCCCTCACTTGATCGCAGCAGGGGCCGTCATCGTGGCAGCGGTGGCGGGGTCCACCTGGGCGATTGTCTGGACGTGCGGCGCTCCAGGGACCGCCGTGGCCGCGTTCGTCCTCATTGAGATGGCCGCTACGGTGTGCTTTGCGTACCTGGAGCTCGCGGCGGGGGGATATGGAGTCCTGTTCGCGATCCTCGTCATGGCCCCCGGCCAAATCATGGACCCCGTATTCGAATACGTCGCAGCGGTCATCTTGGCCGAGAATCCTGCGATGATCGTCATCGGATTGTGTGTCGGGCTTGCCTCATTGGCGGCCCTCGGCGCGCGACTCTCGATGCTCCGCGAGGAAATGCGCGATTACTCGTCGCGACCGCTGATCTCGATAAGGACGGCCGGGAGACTCAGCGAGCGACAGGGTGGGGGACGGACGATGGCCCGGTGGGGCCTTTTCAGCCGGCTCGGCGACGCGGAGTTCCGCCTGGTGTTCCGACACCTTCCCGCCTGGGCGCCGCTGCGTCGCCTGCTGCTCCGACAACTCAACGACGGATTCGACGCGCGGCTCCTCGCGCCGTTGCAGTTCGGGATGGTCCTGGTCCTCGTTGCGCTCCAGCCTTCAGCCCCGCCCACTCTCCACGGCGACTTCCCCGGTGGTCTCCCGCTGCTTGTTGCGTTGCTCGTCCCGATCTTCTTCGCCACGGCGACGGTAGGCAATATGGCGTTGCCTCGCCTGTACCTGCCACGCGAATCGCTTTACCCGCTGAGCCGGCTCGGTCTCGTGGGCGACCTGGCACTAAGCGCTGCGTGCAGCACGGCGATGCTGGCCGCGGCACATTGCGCGGGAGTCCTTGCCGCGGTGGCGCTGGTTCGCGCCGAAGGGCCGCTCGCCGCGTTGGTGCTCCCCTATCTCGCACTGACGATCGTCCAATACGCGGTCGCGTATTGCGCGATTGTGTGGCTCGCTCTTTTGCGTAGCGTGTGGGCTCAAGCGATGGGGTGGTTCGCGACGAGCATCCTCTCCTCCGCCCTGGTCACCATGGCACTCTCCCTCGATTGGCACTCGTCACCGTCGAGCGTGCCGATGATCGTAATCCTGACGGTCGTGTTCGTGGCGCTTCCCGTCCGCGCGGCGCTAGGGCGGTGGTGCCGCGTTGAGTTGGGCTGACGTTGAGACGGTGCGGAAACGCTCACGCCAGCCAGGGCGCAAGGCGTGAGAATCGTGCTGGGCACCACCCGCGGGTCCCCCCTTCACCTGCGCGCCCCGCGGGCCTAGACTGGCCTAGGGCGACTCGAAAAAGGGAGGTTCCCGTGACCACCGTCGGTTCCTACGATGCACGAACCCACCTTGCGGAGCTAGTGCGACGGGCCGCGCAGGGGGAGGAAATCACCATCACGCGACGAGGAGTGCCCGTGGCCAAGCTCGTGCCGGTCGAACCGCCCGCGCCCGTGGAGGCGCCGAAGAAGCTTCACACCGCGCGGGGCGATTGAGGCGGTCCGTGAGTTTTGCAAGGGGCACGCATTGGGCGGGCTTTCGATCCGCGAGATGATTGACGAAGGGCGCCGCTCTTGAGGAGGTTGGACCCATGGCTTCCAAGCGAGTGCTGATCGTGGGGGGCGTCGCCGGAGGGGCGGCCTGTGCCGCCCGATTGCGGCGGCTGGACGAAAAGGCCGAGATTTTCGTCTTCGAGCGCGGGCCGGATGTCTCGTTTGCCAATTGCGGCCTGCCCTATTACCTGGGCGGCGCGATCCGCCAGCGCGAGCAGCTCCTGGTGGCCACGCCCGAGCGGTTCCGCGATTGGCTCAACGTGGAGATTCGGGCCCGCCGCGAGGTCCGCAAGATCCATCGGGCGGAGCGGACCATCGAGGTACACAACGTGGAGACCGGCGCCCAATCCACGGAGCGCTACGACGCCCTGGTCCTCGCGCCGGGGGCATCGCCCATCCGGCCGCCGTGGCCGGGGATCGACCTGCCGGGGATCTTCACCCTCCGCAACCTCGAAGACACCGACCGGATCCATGCCTGGATCGACCATCGGCGTCCGGCCCGGGCCGTGGTCGTCGGGGGCGGCTACATCGGCCTGGAGATGGCGGAGAACTTGAGCCGCCGCGGCATGGAGGTCGTGCTCCTGGAGCTTGGCGATCAAGTGATGCCCCCCATGGACGCCGAGATGGTCGCGCCAGCCCAAGCCGAGCTGAGACGTCAGGGCGTCGAGCTGCACTTGGGCAACGGGGTCGTGGGATTTGAGCCGGCGGCCGACGACAGCATCACCGTCGTGACCCAGAAAAGCGAGGGCTTTGGGGCGTCGCTCGTGATCCTTTGCGTGGGCGTGCGGCCGAGCGTGGGGTTTGCGAAGGAGGCGGGCCTGGAGATCGGCGCGTTGGGCGGGATCCGCGTGGACGAGCAGATGCGGACCTCCGACCCGGCGATCTGGGCCGTGGGCGACGCCGTGGAGGTCCGCGATTTCGTGACCGGCCAGTGGACGCTGGTGCCGCTTGCCGGCCCGGCGGCCCGGCAGGGGCGCGTGGCGGCCGACGCGATCTGCGGCCGAGGCTCGAAGTTCCGCGGCGTGCAGGGCACGGCGGTGGTCGGCGTGTTCGACTTGACCTTGGCCATGACCGGGGCCAGCGAGAAGCGGCTCCGCGCGGCCGGCATCCCTTATCGGAAGAGTTACACCCATTCGCTGCACCACGCCGGGTACTATCCCGGCGCGGAGATGATGACCATCAAGCTGCTTTTCGCCCCGGACACGGGCCGGGTCCTCGGTGCCCAGGCGGTGGGCAAGGCCGGCGTCGAGAAGCGGATCGACGTACTGGCGATGGCGATCCAGAAAGGGGCGACCGTCTACGACCTCGAAGAGGCCGAACTCTGTTACGCCCCGCAGTACGGCAGCGCCAAGGACCCGGTCAACATGGCGGGCTTCGTGGCCGCCAACGCGCTTTGCGGCGACGTGGACGTGGCCCATTGGGAAGAGTGGCAAGACAAACACAAAAAGGGGACAGGTCCAATTTGCCGGAACGGCCCGGAGGGTGCTTCGCACAAAT
>CAYGZI010000419.1:0-5686 GCA_964354245.1 uncultured Planctomycetaceae bacterium | reverse complement strand
AGCCCCGTTCGGCGTCCCAAAGATCCTTGAGATTCTCAATCGTCGCTTCGGTGAGTACCCGGCCCATCGTTTCGGTTCCCATGGCTACGACTCCCACCCGCTGAAGGTGATTCCACGCTGAGAGACTATTATATCAGATCGTCAGTCGCCAGGGAACTGCGGTCGCACGCTGGGCTGACGGCCCGTCCGACAATGACTTCGTGTTTTTGCCCCAACGTCCCCTCGCCCCCGGCCCCTCTCCCGGGAGCGGGAGAGGGGGAAAAGGAGACATTTTACTTTTTCGGAATGGTGGAAGGGCGCACGGGTTTCGGATAGCCATGTTGTACGGCCTGCGCAGAAGCCCCCGCGCCGAGGTGTACGCCTTGGACGGCCCGGCTCAGGTCGAGCTGCTCCAGCACGATCTGCCGCGTGCGGCCGCCTTCCAGCAAGAGAAACGGATCGGCGTGCGCCGGAGCGATGGAACGGCGCAGCACCGCGCCTTCGACCTGCGCCAGGCGAAGGACCGCCGCGGCCCCCTTGGCGCAGTCGGCCTCCAGGGACTCGATCTCCAGCCGCTTCACGTCGTCGAACACCAGGGCGTGCCGCAGGTCCGCTTGCCGCGTGCGGACCTCCACCTTGCGCAACACCAGCCCTTCCACGTGGCGGCAGTAGAACCCGTAGGCCGGCAGCGGGCCAAACATCGTACACTCCGGGTAGCTGTCTTCGCGCTCCGGGACCGCCCGGCCTGCCAGGTCCTTGGTCCCGCCGCCGTCGGACCCGATCCGGACGTTCTCCAGCACGACGTCCCGGACCGGATGGCCGGGCAGCCCGGTGATCGAGCAGCCGGTCTGCGAGGTGTTCTCCGCAGCGATGTCGCGCAGGACGACGTTGCGCAGCGTCCCCACCTTGGGCCCGGGCGAGTTCTCCATGTAACTCCGTGCGCGGTTTCCCAGCCGGAGGAAGATCGCAGCGGTAACACCGTCGATGCGGACGTTGGAGACGGTCACGCTGTCCATCGTGCCCCCGTCGACGATCTCCAGGGCAATGCCGGCGAGCCCCCGCTGGGCGCCGTAGGTCTTCTGCGATTGGCGCGGCGAGTGGACGGTGCAGCCCGACACGGCGATCCGGCGGAATCCGCCGCCGGACTCGGTGCCCATCTTGATGGCGTTGCAGTGGCTGCTGACCGTGCAGTTGCGGATGACCACGTCTTGGCACGGATCGGACGAGAGGCTCTTGAGCACGATGCCGTCGTCGTCGGAATCGACGCGGCAGTCCTCGATGAGCACGTTGCGCGAGCTGTCCACGTTCAGGCCGTCGTTGTTGTAGGCGGCGTGGTTGAACACGTCGATCTTGCGGATCGTCAAGCCGTCGCAGTGGCGGTAGTGCTGCATCCAGGAGCCGGCGCTCCGCATGCGCACGCCCTCGACCGTGACGTTGCGGCATCGCTGGAGATAGAGGTTCTTGGGGCGGGGCTTGGATTTGTCGCGGAAGGCGTCGCCCTGGCCGTCGATCGAGCCTTCGCCGCGGATGGTCACGTTCTGCAAATCGGAGCCGGCCAGCACGGCGGCGTAGCGGAACGGGGCAGCCCGCGAGCCGGCCGCATCGGCCGAGGCCCGCGCCCGGCCGTAATCCTCGTGCTTGCGGCTGCCCAAGAGCGTACATCCTTTTTCCAGCACGAGCGTCAGGTTGCTCTGGAGGTAGACTGTACCGGTCAGCCACGTGCCCTCGGGCAAGCGCACGGTCCCGCCGCCCCGGCTAGCGCACTGGTCGATGGCCTTCTGGATGGCGGCCGTGCAGAGTGTCTTTCCGTCGCCTGCGGCGCCGAAGTCGCGGACATCGATCGCGCGATCCGCGCCAATGGCCGGCAGGGGCACTGCCAGGCAGATCGCGGCGCAAACGAGCACTCGGATTGCTGGGCTCACGGCGTTGTCCTCAATCTGGATGCGTCCGATATGGCGCACACTTACGCCCGGGCCTAGGGCGATTGACTTGCCGGTGGCATCGCTGCCTCGAGACCGGAACCTCCCAAGCGGGCTTCCATCATGCCATGAAAGGCCGCTCCGATCTAGGGGGGGATCGTGAGAACGTCGCGCGTCTGCCGCCGGAGCCGAGGCTGGGGGGTTGCCCACGTATCAGGACGGGTCCTATAATGTCGGTCAAAGGAGGGGGTGCGGGCAGTGCAGCGGTCCGACTCGTCGGAGTAGGTCCGCGAGCGCTTAAGCGCCCGGACGCGACCTGCGCCCTGAGAACGGTGTCATCAAGAAGGAGGGACTCCAATGAAGGTCCGCGTGGTCCTCGAACCGAGCCAGGAAGGCGGCTACACGGCGTACGTTCCAGCGCTGCCGGGGTGCATCAGCGAGGGCAACAGTCGTGACGAGGCCCTGGCGAACATCCGGGAAGCCATTGAGCTATATCTGGAGCCGACGGAGGATGATGGCGGGTTCTCGCCGGATGCTGAGACGGTGGAGATCGCCGTATGACGAAAGCCCCTAACTTGGATTACCGAGCGGTGACCCGGGCGTTACAGCGTGTGGGTGAATGTTCAGAGGCTTACTGGCGTTGCCCCCGCGTTCAGTCGCGTTCGTCGTCCGCACTAGTCCTCCACGGCTTCGGCGGCAAGCCTTGCGAACTCGTCGTGTGTAAGCGGCGTCAAATCGAAGTCCCAAGCCAGTTGTGTCATGGTAACTACGATCCAGTCACCCGACGGCGAGATTCGAGACTGCGTAGACCAGAAGCCACACGGATCAAGCGACGGCGCCAGTCGCCCGCGGTTCTCCTTGGGGTCAGCCTTGATACTAAAGCCAAGGCCGTAGCCTCCAGGCTCCAGTAGATGGCCGACTTGATTGGCCGTCATCATCTTCACGGTTTCGGGCTTGAGCAGACGCACGCCGTGCAATACGCCGCCGTTTAGAATCATCTGGCAGAACCGCATGTAGTCCACGGCGGTGGAACACAGACCCGCCCCCCCCGAAATATACCTGTGCGACTCGGAGTAGGGGTAATCCGACGTGATCGTGACAAGTCCGATTTGCAGATCGTGTTTCACGATTCCCAGATCGTATACCCGCTGGATCGCACCTTTCCAAGGTCGGTACGCCGCAGCCAGGCGAGATCGCTTTTCGCGCGGAACCCGAAAGAAAGTGTCGTTCATGCCGAGTGGCTTGCAGATCTTGTCTTCAACGTAACGGTCGAGCGTTGTCCCCGACGCTATCTCGATAACGCGTCCAAGAACATCCATGGACATCCCGTAATGGTATTTCTCGCCGGGATCGAACAACAGGGGCAATGTCGCCAAGTTCCTGGTGTTCTCTGCGAGTGTGGTCTTTGTAGTACAAAGCCCCCATTGAATCCCGTTCTTTTCGTAAATCGGCCCGATCCGCTCCGAGACCGGGTAGCCCAACCCGGATGTGTGCGTGAGCAGGTCGCGGATCGTGATGCCTCGTTTCGCTGCCCGGATCTCCAGCGGATTGACGCTGAGCAGCACTTTTGGATTCCTGAACTCGGGGATGTACTTCGACACTGGATCGTCGAGCCGCACCTTGCCCTGCTCGTGGAGCATCATGATGCCCACACTCGTCACGGGCTTGGTCATGGAGGCGATGCGGAAGATGGCATCCGTCTGCATCGGTTTCTTCGCCTCACGGTCCGCCATGCCGACCGCGTTCAAGTGGATGACCTTTCCGTGGCGGCCCATCATGGTCACGCCACCGGCAATCTTGCCCTTATCTATGAGCGATCGCATGAACTTGGACAACTCCGCGACCCTCACCGAGGAGACGCCAACGTCCTCGGGCTTGGCGGTTGGGACCTCCTCGGCCGCGGAAGTCCCCGTCAGCAGAACGCCGAACAGGCACAACGTGCAAAGATCGTAGCGGTACCAAAGTGCAGCAGGTCCCATGCTTGTCTCCTGGATCCGAATGCTCCGGTCAGACAGATGTGACAATCCTACACGAAGGGCAAAGGGGAGAGTCGCGCTTACCGACGCATGATTATCCCTCAAGAACGCGTCTGTCCACTTACGCCCCCGGCGAGAAAGGACGCCTGTCTCCCTGATCCGCTTGCCCCGCATTCTGCCGGTGGGACTGCGCTGCGCTTGTCCCGCCCTACCGCACTTTCTGCGACGGACACTAAATCGGCTGCCCCGTAAACGACGCCAGCGTCTTGATGTAGTTGCCGCGGGCGAAGGCGGCCGGGTCGGGGCAGTTTTCCTGGCTCATGCTCCCCTTGAGCTGTTGGACCGACTCGTACTCCTTCTCGTCCATCCATTCGGACATGGCCAGGAGGATCCGGCCGACCTGCCCGATCCCTTGCTTGTAGAGCGTTGAGGCGATCATGCCCACGTCGGCCCCGGCCAAGAGGGCCTTTAGCATCCCTTGGGCGTCGTGGATGCCGCCGGTCACGGCCAGCGAGGCATCGACCCGGCCGTGAAGGATCGCGATCCAGCGGAGGCGCAAGAGCAGCTCATAAGGCGTGCTCAGCACCAGGCGGGGCGCGGTGACGAGCTGCTCCAGGTCGATGTCGGGCTGGAGGAAGCGGTTGAAGAGCACCAGCCCGTCCGCCCCGGCCTCGGCCAGGCGTTTGGCCATCCAGCCGGGCGAGCTGAAGGACGGTCCGACCTTTACGGCCAAGGGGATGGAGACCGAGTCCTTCACCTCGCGCACTAGGTCCAGGTACTGCAATTCGACCTCCTGGCCGGTCATTTCCACGTCGCCGGCGATCAGGTAGACGTTCAGCTCCAGGGCATCGGCCCCGGCCTCCTCGATCAGCTTGGCATAGCGGATCCAGCCGCCGCGCGAAGTGCCGTTGAGGCTTCCGACGATCGGGATCCCCACGGCCTTCTTGGCCTTGCAGATCAGCTCCAGGTAGCTTTCCGGCCCCAAGCGGTAGTCTTCCTGTTTGGGGAAGTAGGTGAGGGCCTCGGCGAAGCTGTCGGTGCCGAACTCCTGGGCGCGGGTGAACTCGACCTCCTCGCGGTCGATCTGCTCCTCGAACAGCGAGGGAAGCACGGCGGCGGCCGCGCCGGCATCCTCCAGCCGGCGGAGGTGATCCAACGACTGCGTCAGCGGGCAGGCCGCAATCACCAGCGGATTCTTCAGTTCCAGACCGAGGTACTGGGTGCTCAGATCGACGGTCATTGATCCACCTCCTTTGCACTCGGAGACTTCTTCGCACCGTTGCCGTCGGGCCCGTCCGCGGCGCCCGCGGCCGATTGGCGGGCGCCCGCCAGTTGCTCGTAGAGGGCCCAGCGGATGTCGATGTCCTGCTGCCCCAGGGCCAAGAGTCGCTCGGCCTCCTGGGGTTTGGAGCGGGTGAGCATGGCGAAGCGTGCCGCCTTCAGGGCGAAATCCTTGAAGGCGCCGGCCGGCTTGCGGCTGTCCACGCGGAACGGCTGCTCGCGGTCCCGCGGATCGTAGTGGTAGAGCGGCCAGTAGCCGCAGGCCACGGCCTCCTTCTGATGGTTCATGGCGGTGGTCATGTCGATGCCCCAGCCGATGCAGTGGCTGAAGGCGATCAAGAGCGAGGTGCCGCGATACGATTCGGCGGCGCGGATCGTGCGGATCGCGTGCAGGGGGTTGGCCCCCATCGAAATCTGGCCGACGAAGACGTTGCCGTAGGACATGGCGATCAGGCCGAGGTCCTTCTTGCCGGAAGGCTTGCCGCCGGCGGCGAACTTGGCCACGGCGCCGCGGGGCGTCGCCTTCGACGA
>CAYGZI010000418.1:1532-5689 GCA_964354245.1 uncultured Planctomycetaceae bacterium | reverse complement strand
AGGATTCGGCCACTTCTGGTGGGACTGCGCTGCGCTTGTCCCACCCTACAAGCTCGAATAGCGGGAGACAAGCGATGGACCGGCGAGAGTTTTTGACGACGATAGGGGCCGCGGGCGGGCTGGCGCTGGCGGCGCCCAACGCCGCGGCAGCCGATCGAGCCGCGTCTCTTCCCAAGCGGCGGCTGGGGAAGACCGGTGCCGAGGTGACCGTGCTGGCCCTTGGCGGCTTCACCGGGATGAAGGAGCCAAAAACGGCCAAGCTCGATCCCGTGGAGCTGGCCAACGCCGCGATTGACGCGGGCATCCGGTACTTCGACACGGCCCCGGCCTACAACGACGGCCAGTCCGAGCGGAACTACGGCGAGGTCCTCGCCCGCCGCCGGGGCGAGGTCTTTCTGGCCACCAAGACCGGCCAGCGGACCTACGACGGCGCGATGCGCGACGTCGAGGCCAGCCTGAATCGCCTCCGTACCGATCGTGTCGACTTGCTCCAAATCCACGCGACCCGCGCAGACGAAGACCTCGCCGCGTGGGGCAAGCCCGACGGCGTGCTCAAGGCCCTCCAGAAGCTCCGCGACCAGAAGGTTACGCGCTTCATCGGCGTCACCGGCCACGAAAGCGCAGAGGTGATGTGCCGGGCCATCACCATGTACGACTTCGACACGATCCTGACCACGTTCAATCCCATGGCCAAGCGGCGTCCGTTTGTCGAGAAGGTCCTGCCGCTGGCGACCCGCAAGCAGATGGGCATCATCGCGATGAAGGTCATGGGCGGGGCGCTCGGGTCGCTGGCGATCGGGAACCCCATCAAGAACGACGGGGCCCCGCACCACGACGACGCCCCGCAACAGGCCGACCCCGCCATGCTCATCCGCTACGTCCTGGGGTTGCCTATCGCCGTGGCGAACGTGGGCATGAGCTCGCTGGAACAACTGCGGATCAACGTTGC
Organism: uncultured Planctomycetaceae bacterium; assembly: GCA_964354245.1. Classification (GTDB taxonomy): domain Bacteria; phylum Planctomycetota; class Planctomycetia; order Pirellulales; family Thermoguttaceae; genus CAYGZI01. The sequence goes on along the minus strand of CAYGZI010000418.1, from coordinate 4,740 downwards.
CGCCGCCCGCGACCTGGCGCCGCTGGGCCAAGAGGAGCGCAAGTCGCTGGAGGCCCGGATGGGCGGCGCCGCGACGGCGAAGCCGTAGGGGTCTGCGTGCCAGGGGCTAACATTAGGAGCGGCGGGCGGGGTTGAAGCGGATGTCCAGCAACTCGCCGGGGCGCGCCTCAAGACCTTCCGGCAGAAGGATCCGCACCGGCTGGCCCCATTCCATCATTTGGGCGTTGCGTCGTTGATGCTCGGGGATCAACTCGATCTGCGGCCCGACCTGGTCCACCACTCCCTCGAGCGTCGGACTCGCCGGCAATCGCGACTGCACTTCCACGGCCATGCCCGCCTCCGGCCGGAACCGGTTCTCCTGGGGAACGTAGCCGACGATGTAGCGTCCCTGGTCGGCGGCGATGGTCACGACGGGATCTCCCGCGCGCACGCTCTGCCCGGGCCGGCGATGGACGGCGACGATCGTGCCCGCAATCGGGGCGCGGATGTCCAGCCACTCCCGCTCCAGCTCGATCTGGCCGATATTGGCCTCCTGGACGGCGACCGCCGCCTCCACCGGAGCCAGGAGTTGCTTCACCTCCGCCGCGACGAGCGGGGGTAACTCCTTGAGGCGCTCGGCGGCGGCCTGGCACTTCTGCGCTGCCTCGTCGAGGGCCTTTTGACTCTCCGCGAGCCGCTTGCGGATCTCGTCCCGCAGAAGGCGCTCGTCGGAGATCTCCAAGTCGCTGACCGCGCCGCGCTGGTGCAGCGGGGTGAGGAACTTGACCCGCGCGTCGCGCCGCTCCAACACAATCCGATCCCCTTCCACGAGCGCCCGGCGGTCGAGCACGCTCATCCGATCCTGCTCGACCTGCCAGGCCAGGCGGGTTGCCTCGCGGAGATGGGTCGTGCGCCGGTCCGCTTCCGCCAAGGCCACCCGCACCTGCTCCGCTTCCAAGGTCTTGCGCAACCGCAGCAGCTCCGCGCGGAACGCGGTTAACCGGGCCTCCAACGGCCGGTCATCCAGGCGGGCGATCGGCGCGTCGGCGGGCACCTGGTCGAGAAGTCTCCACGGCGGGGAATCGCGCAAGGGGACCAGCAGGCCGTCGATCCGCACGGCCACGTCCACGCGCACCGCCTCGACCTCGCCGACGCCGTTGGGCTGTTGCCCCTGGCGCTCCAAACCCCAGAAGACCAGGGCTCCGCAGCCAAGAAAAGTCAGGATCGGAAGCAGGCCCTGACGGAAGCGGCGCCAGCGGCTCGACCACGGCACGGGGACCCGCGGTCCCAGACCGGCGCCAGCAACGGTAGACGAGGCTCCGCGCAAAGGGTCGGACATTGGCGTGCCAAAACCAGACCGCAACAGGACCGAACCGCCGGACGGAGCGGTCGGCGGGATTCCAAACGGCGGCCGTTCCACCCGTGACTGGCCCACCGCCCGGACAGGGGATCCCCTTCTCTCCAACCTCTACAAATAACCCGCGGGGACGCCCGGGTCAACCCCCTATTGTGCCGGCGCTTGCAGTTTTCGCCTCCCGGATTACCATAACCTGTTAGAGGAATGTCAGAAAAGCGTTAGAATGATCGGAACCGGACAGGGGCAGGAAGAGGGGACCCAGGGTCGATGGCGCGCGCCGGCCGGCACGAATTGAAGTACGTCGTCGAAGAGGCGCGGGCCGTGGCGATCCGCGAGTTCCTTCGGGCCTACCTCCAGCCGTCCATCTACAACCGCGCGGGCCCGCAGTCGGGGGAGCCCGTGATCAGCCTCTATCTGGACTCCCCGGACCTAGTCCTTTATCGCCAGTCCGCCGGGGGGCTCAAGAATCGGGTCAAGCTGCGGATCCGCTTCTACGACGCCGACTGGGGGCACCCGGCGTACCTGGAGGTGAAGCGTCGGGTGGGCGACACGATCCTCAAAGAGCGGGCCATGGTCAGCCGGGAATCGGTGCGCCGGATGCTCTCCGGCGGCCCGCAGATGGTCTCGGGCGGCGTACCGAGCCCGGGGTACTGGCCCGACCGGACTGACCTTCTCAACGGGAGAGACCAGGGGGACGCCCAGCAGTTCTTCTCTCATCTCTGCGGCGCCGTCGGCGCACGAGGGATGGTCTACGTGTCGTATCTTCGGGAGGCTTGGGAGTCGGACCGGGAGGGGCTGGTGCGGGTGACGCTGGACCGTCACATCCGAGGCACACTCTACGACGGGACCGCGAGGCTGTCGATTCCCGCGCGCGGGAGCCGTCCCGAGCTGCCCCACTTTCCACGGGACGGCGTCGTTTTGGAGCTGAAATTCACGCACGGCGCTCCGGGATGGTTGTCCCGCCTGGTGCAGGGCTTCGACCTGGTGCGGCGCTCGGTGAGCAAATATTGCGCGTGCGTCGAGGCGGTCGGGCTTCATCGAGGGCTCAGCCCCTTCGGGAGGCCCCAGGAGGAGGTTTTGCAGTGAACGATTGGCTCAATACGCTCCTGGGCAGCGACCTGGGGGGGCGGGCCCTGAGCCCCGAAGGCACGGCGTTCCTCATGCTCGTGGCCTTTGTGATCGGGCAGTTGGTGGGGTTCGTTTACATCTGGACCCACCAGGGGCTCTCCTATTCCCGCACCTTTGTGGCCTCGCTGGTGGTGCTCCCGCTGATCATCGCGATCATGATGACGGTGGTGGCGGGGAGCATGTTGGTGGCCTTCGGGCTTCTGGCCGTTTTTGGCGTGATCCGCTTCCGCAACGTGCTCAAAGACACGCGCGACACCACGTTTCTGCTCTGGGCCGTGATGGAGGGCCTGGCCATCGGCACGAGGGCCTACTCGACGGCGATGGTCGGATCGGCCGGCGTGGCGGCCGTGTTCCTCTATCTCCGGGTGACGTCCTTCGGCACCCGGCATCGCTACGATGCGGTGCTTTCGCTGCGCTTGACCGGCGATTCGGCAGCGGGAATCTCCAACCTCCGCCAGATCCTCTACCGCTACGCCTCCCGCTCGGAGCTGGCCACGGAGCGGAGATCGACCGACGCGGGCGCCGACCTGACGTATCGCATCCTGCTCCGCGACTCCTCGCGCTGCGACGAGCTGCAATCGCTGCTTGCGCGGATCGAGGGCTTCGAGAACGTGTCGGTCTTCATGCACGAAGACCAGGCCGAAATCTGAACGCGTAGGTGTGCCACTGTTTCGCAGAAGCAGTGCTGACCGGCCCCTGCAGCTCCTCCAGCGGCCGTCCCAGGAGAATCTCCAACCGCGTGCG
>CAYGZI010000418.1:0-1432 GCA_964354245.1 uncultured Planctomycetaceae bacterium | reverse complement strand
CCGGCCCCTGCAGCTCCTCCAGCGGCCGTCCCAGGAGAATCTCCAACCGCGTGCGCAGCCGGGCATGGAGATAGCGCAGGTCGAGGTGCTCCAGCCGCATTTTCACCAACCGCTGGAGCAGATCCGCCGTGCGCCCGGGGTCGAGGACTTTCTCGGCGGACGCGTCGCGGATCGTGGCTTCGGTCTGCTCGAGCACCGGCGCGACGTGCCTCTGGTAGTATTCGAGCCGCCCTTGGATCGCGCTGAGCTCCAGATACGCCGCCGCCACGTCGCCCAGCGTGTTCACCTCCGCCACGTCCACCAAAGCGCATCGGCTCCTGAGAGTCGCCGCGCTCTCCGCGATGCCTCCCTGATTCCGGTCGAACAGGGGCAAGTCCACCGCAAACCGGGCACCCAACTCGTCCCCCGTTGCCCGCAAGACGTCCCGGAATCGCGGGCCAAGCGTGATATCGGGCCGGGCCTCCGCGCGGGCCACGGCGAGCAACCGCTCGGCCTCCCACGCCGCGGTCCGCGACTGGGCCAACTCCGGCCGGCTTTCCTCGGCCTCGGCGAGAAGCCGTCCGAGCTCCACCGGCGGCACCGTCCTGACCTCCAGCCCTCCTGCCATCGCGATCGGGTGCGAAGGCGCGCGCCCCACCGCGCGTGTCAACCGGATGCGGGCGAGGTCAAGCCGGCCCAGGGTCTCCCGCCGGGCCAGCTCCAGGTTGGCGGCGTCCAACTCGATCCGGACTACACTGGAGTAGGGAAGAACTCCCGCCTTGAACCTCCCCCGGTCGATCTCAACCGCTTGGGTCGCCAACCCGCCGAGCTGCGATTCCAGATCGATAAGTTCCTGAAGATACAGGACTTCGATGGCCGCGTCGGCCGCCTCGGCAAGGACCGTTTCCGTCTCGCGGGCCAGCGCATACCGGGTGCGCTGGATGCCGGCCTCGGCCGCCGCCTTGCGGAGCCGCAACTTGTGCCCGGTGGGGATGGTGAACTCCACCCGGGTCGTCAATTGCGTGGGGTCGGGGTCTTCAATGGGAGTCTGGGTATCCATGACGAGCTGCGGATTGGGCAACAGTCCGGCCGTGACCAACCTGGCCCGGGCCGCTTCCACCTCGTGCTGTCGGGCCTGCAAGAGCGGATGGTGATCCAGGGCGTACTGCATCGCCTGTTCGACCGTCATCTCCTGCGCGGCCGCAGCGGCCTTGGGCAGATCGTCGGGCACGGGCGCCAGAGGAGTCGCCGCGTCGATGGCCTGCAGGAAAGCCACCGGCCGTACCCCCGGCTCATCCCCCTTGTCGGCGGGGGGCCTCGACCGCGAGGACACCTCCTGGCCGCGATGAATCCCGGCATTCGGCGGCTGCCGTGAGCCGTCCTGGTGGGACGGGCGCGAAGGCATGGCACACGACGCCGCCAGCAGCGACCCGCAGACGATCGCTGCCCTCCA
>CAYGZI010000417.1:0-5708 GCA_964354245.1 uncultured Planctomycetaceae bacterium | reverse complement strand
GCACAGGCCGAAGTGGATCGACACCTGCCCGCTGGCGGCGTTGGCCATCAGCTTCGGAATCGTGAAGGCGGAAACCTTCTCGGGGCCTTTTTCCAGGAGGCGGGTGTGCTGGACTTCCAGCTCCTCGATGCCGCCGATCCCCGAGCCGATCATCGCGCCGCAGCGGCTGATGTCCTCGCGGGAGAAATCCAGCCCGGCGTCGCGCACCGCGTCGATGGCCGCCACCATCGCCATCTGGGTGAAGCGATCGAGGCGTTTGGCTTCCTTGAGCGGCAAGTAACCGTCGATGGACCAGTCCGCGATCTCGCCGCCGAACTTGGAGCGGAATCGCGTGGTGTCGAAGCGACGGATCGGGTGGACCCCGCTCTCGCCGCGGCAGAGGCGGTCCAGCAGGTCCTCCACCTGGCGGCTGAGCGACGTGACTGCGCCCAAACCGGTGACCACGACGCGCCGCTTCATGAGACCTCGTCGGAACCCTTTTCCTTCTCCACGGCCCGCTCGATGTGATCGATGGCCTGCCCCACGGTCTGAATCTTCTCCGCGGCATCGTCCGGGATGTTGATGTCGAATTCCTCCTCCAGCTCCATGACCAGCTCCACGGTGTCGAGCGAGTCGGCGCCCAGATCGTTCACGAAATGGGTGTCCCGGGTAATCTGGTCCTTACTGACGCCCAGTTGCTCGGCAACGATTTCAATCACACGTTCTGCGACTGAGGCCACCTTGACGGTCCTCCTTAAAACCCAACTGACTGGGGAGAAAGGGCCTTCTCCCACCCACCACGCGAGCGAAACCGCGGCCCCGAAAAGCCCCTATCCTACCTTCTACCCTTCCGGATGCCAACCCAACAAGGTATACCGACTTTTCCCACCCATGTCCATATCTGCTGGCGTATTCTGAGAATGCTGCGCATTTTAGCCAGCCACCCCAATCTAGCAGCCCTAGACACTTAGGCCGCCGTCCACCGTCAGCACGTGACCCGTGATGAAACCGGCTGCATCGCTGGCCAGGAATAGCACGGCGTCCGCGATGTCCTGCGCCTCGCCCAGGCGTCCCAGGGGTGTCCGCCTCTTGACCTCCGCCAAGACTTCCTCGCCAAGGCCCGCCGTCATCTCCGTCGCGATGAACCCCGGGGCAACGGCGTTGACCGTGATGTTGCGTCCGGCCAGCTCACGGGCCACGGTCCGCGTGAGCCCGATCACCCCGGCCTTCGACGCCGAATAGTTGGCCTGCCCGGGATTGCCCACCAAACCCGCGACGCTGGCGATGTTGACGATCCGCCCGCCGTGGGCCTTGAGCATCGGTTTGGCCGCCGCCCGCGTGAAAAGAAACGTCCCGCGGAGGTTCACCTGGATCACGGCGTCCCACTGGTCGTCTTTCATGCGGAGGACGATGTTGTCGCGGGTAATGCCGGCGTTATTGACCAGGATGTGCAGGCCCTCCCACGCCTTGACCACCTCATCGACGACCTCGTTGACGCGTTGGCTGTCGGTCACGTCGCACGCCAAGGCCCTGGCGACGCCGCCGGCGCCCTGGATGGCCGCCACCGTCTCGCCGAGCGTCTGGGCGTTGACGTCCACGCACGCGACCTTCGCTCCGGCGGCGGCGAGGGTCTCGGCGATCGCGCGGCCCAAGCCGCGGGCCGCCCCGGTCACCAGCGCCACGCGACCCGTCAGGTCGGTGGAAATCCGAGTTGTCCGCTGCATTGTCATGCGTATCTTCTCACCTCACAAAGCCGCGACCGGCGGTCGCCGAATGGCATCGCGACCGGCGGTCGCGGCTTTATACTCACACGTCCACACTCTGGCAGGCCACCTTCCGGTCGATCCGACGCAGCAGCCCGCGGAGCACGCGCCCGGGGCCCACCTCGTACAACTGATCGAAGCCCTGCTGCTGCAAGTACCGCATCGAGTCCTCCCACAGCACCGGCCGGAGGATCTGCTTGATGAGCAGTTGGCGGATTTCCGCCGGGTCGTCGTGCGGCCGAGCGTCCACGTTGGAGACCACGGGGATCCGTGGCTTCTGCATGCGCACGCGGGCCAGCGCCTCGGCCAGGCGCTCGTCGGCCGGACGCATGATCTGGGTGTGAAACGCCCCGGCCACAGCCAGCGGCACCGCCTTCATGGCCCCCAGCGCCGGCGCCAACTCCGCAGCCCGCTCGCAGGCCCCGTTGGTCCCCGATATGACGATGTTGTCCGGGCAAAGGAAGTTGGCGATCTGGAGGGTCTCGCCTGCGCGGGCCTTCTCGCAGAGGGCCTCGACCTGGACGCGTTCCAGGCCGAGGATGCTGACCATGCCGCTGGGCGTGACGTCGGACGCGGCCTGCATGGCCGCCCCGCGCTCCTGCACCAGCCTCAGCCCGGCTTCAAAGTCCATCACCCCGGCGAAAACCATGGCCGTGTATTCGCCGAGGCTCAAGCCGGCCGCCGCTTCGCAGCTCAGCACCACGTCGGGCGACTCGGCCCGCAATGCCTCGACTGCCGCAAGGCTGGTCACGAACAGGGCCGGCTGGCTGCCCACGGTCGAATCGAGATCTTCGGCCGGTCCCTCGAAGCAAAGCTTGGCCAGGTCGTATCCCAGGATTTCTCCGGCGCGATCGTACAGCCCGCGCACGCTGGGAAGCGACTCCGCCAGCCGCTTGCCCATGCCGACGAACTGGGCCCCCTGCCCTGGAAACAGAAACGCGATCTTCCCCAAGGTAGCCGACCCCCCAGATCGTAGGCCCTGACTCCTCGCCCCTTGCACCTTGGCCACAAGCCCGCGCTAAGATTCCGTCTCGACGATCTTCCGGCCCATGTAGTGCCCGCAGTTCGGGCAAATCACGTGCGAGGGCACTGCCGTGCTGCACTGGGGGCAATAGGAGAGTTGCTTGGGCTTCTTGGCGTCGTGAGCCCGGCGGGAACCGGTCCGGGCGTTGGATTGTCTTCTTTTGGGAACGGCCATCGTACCACTCAAATCTGCTCTGCCGGGCCCGACTGGAGCCCTAGCTAGGACCCTCCGAACAAGACCAAAGGGAATATCCTAAGTTCCCCGGCCGGGTGTGTCAACCGACCCGGCGGCGACTCTGTCCCACCGTTTCCCCGCCTCTCCCGCCCGACCTTGACCCGGGGGCGAAGGAGCGATACCCTAATTGGAGGGGCAGAGCGAGGACTTCCGTATGAGCGAGATACTGCCGGCCGAACTCCAGCAGTTCGTCCAAGAGGAACTGGCTAGTGGTCACTACCCAAGTGAGCGGGAACTGGTGGTGGATGCGGTGCGCACGCTCCGCGAGGCCCGCGTGCGGGAGGACCGCCTTCGTGCCGAGATTCAGGCCCGACTGGCCACCCTCGACAGCGGCAAGGCAATCCCTTTGGCCGACGACGATGCGTTGAAGCAATTCCTCGACGAGATCGAACAAGAGGTCGACCGCGAAGAAAGCGCCTCCCCGCGTCGAGAGTAAAGAACGACTCTAGGATTCCTCTCGGAGATTGAGCTGCTCCCGGATCCCCGCGCGGGCCTGCTCCAGGGCCTCGGCGAGTTTCTCGGCGTCCTTGCCGCCGGCTTGGGCCAGATCGGGCCGGCCGCCGCCGCTGCCGCCAAGTAGGGTGGCGATGGGGCGGGCCCACCTGACGGCGTCGAGCCCCTTCTGCACCAGGTCGCGGCTCAGGCCCGCCACCAGCATCACCCGGCCCTCGTCCTGCCGGCTGACCAGGAAGACGGCGATCGGGGCGGCCTTGCGCCGCAACTGATCGATCAGTTCCCGCAACTGCGGTGCGCCCGCGTCGGGCACCTCGGCCACGACCACCTTGGCGCCGGCCACTTCCTCGGCCTCGGCAAGGAGCCGGTCGGGCGTTGCGCCCCCGATTCTCGCGCCGGAGGCGAGCTGCTTCTTCAATTGCCGGACCTCTTTGGTCAAGGCCTCGATGCGATCAGGCACTTCCTCGCCCGACACCCTGAGGGCCGCCGCCGCCCGCGCCAGCGCCGCCTCGCTGCGGCGCACGTGTTCCATCGCTCCCGGGCCCGTCAAGGCAGTGATCCGCCGCGTGCCCGCGGCCACGCTCTCCTCCCCGATGATCTTGAACAGGCCCACCTGGCCCGAGTTGTCCAGGTGCGTCCCGCCGCAGAGTTCCTTGCTGAAGTCGCCGACGGACACCACGCGGACGACGTCGGGATACTTCTCGCCGAAGAGCATCGTTGCCCCGGTCGTGCGGGCCTCGGCCAGCGGCATGTTCTTCCACGCGATTGGGGCCGCTTCCATAACCTTGGCGTTTACTTCGTCCTCGATCCGGGCCAGCTCCTCGGGGCTCAGGGCCGACGGATTGCCGAAGTCGAACCGCAGCCAGTCGCGATCGACCTTGGACCCTTGCTGCTGGGCGTGCTTGCCGACGTGCGTTTGCAGGGCGAAGTGCAGTAGGTGCGTGGCCGAGTGCGCCCGGCGGATTCCTTGCCGGCGCGCGGCGTCGACTTGCGCGGTCACGGCCGCTCCGAGCCGGATTTCGCCCTCGCGGAGGTGGCCGCGGTGGAGCGTCAGGCCGCCGTCGACTTGCGCGTCGATGACCTCAAAACGGAGCCCCGGGCCGACGAGTTCCCCGGCGTCCCCCACCTGGCCGCCCATCTCGCCGTAGAACGGCGTCTTGTCCAGCACCACCACGATCGCCTGCTCGTGCCCAACCTGATCGACCTTGTCGCAGAGGTGGCCGCGGGCGATGATGCCGACCACTCTGGCGTCGCCGGACTGGAGGGTCTCGTAGCCGACGAAGCGGGTGCTGTGGACGGCCCTTTTCAGGGCATCGACGGGCGTGGACCGGAAGACCTCGACCTTCTCTCCGGCCCCGGATTCGATCCCATGCCGCTTGGTGGCCTCGGAGTAGCCCGCCCAATCGAACATCAGGTTGCGCTCGGCGGCCATGGCCTCGAACAACTCGGGCGGGAAGCCGTGGGTCTGATACATTTCCGCTGCCTCTTCTCCGGAGACGATCCCCCGGTTCTCCTTGCGCATCTGCTGAAAGATCCGCCCGACGCGATCCAGGCCGGCATCGATGGTTCCCAGAAAATTCGCCTCCTCGCCCTGGATCACCCGGCCGACCCGCTCCACCGTCTCGCCGAGTTCGGGATAGGGGCTCTTCGTCATCTCGGCCACCACCCCGACCAGGTTGTGGAGGAACGGCTCGCGCACGCCCATCTGGTGGCCGTCCAAGACCGCCCGGCGCAGCAGACGCTTGACGACGTATTTCTCTTTGTTCGGACCGGGGTAGACGTTCTCGTGGATGGCGAAGGTGCAGGCCCGCACGTGGTCGGCGATGCGGCGCAAGCGGCGGCCGGTCTCGCTCTCCGGCTCATAGGGGACGCGGCAGACGGCGGCGGCGGCCTCGACAATGGGCCGGATGATGTCGATGTGGAAATTGGAGTCGACGCCCTGGAGCACCGAGGCCGCACGCTCCAGACCCATGCCGGTATCGATATTCTTCTTGGGGAGCCCACGGAGGTTGTCGGGGGGCGGGCCCACCCGGTTGAACTGGGTGAAGACCAGGTTCCAGATTTCGACTTCCCCCTTATCCGTGTGAAAGTAGATCTCGCTGCACGGGCCGCAGACGCCGTCGGGTCCTTGACTGGGGGCGTTGGCGGGCCAGAAGTTCTCGTCCTCGCCAAGCCGCTGCACCTTTTCGGCCGGCAGCCCGATCTCGCCGGTCCAGATGGCGGCCGCCTCGTCGTCGTCCAGGTAGACCGTGGCC
>CAYGZI010000416.1:0-5726 GCA_964354245.1 uncultured Planctomycetaceae bacterium | reverse complement strand
CCACCACCCATCACCCGTTACCCGCCCCCCGCCACCCGCCACCCGCCACGCGCCCCCCGGCACGCGCGACCCCTCCTCCCAAACCAGCAACCCCCGCACTTTGGCCGCTGGCGCAAAGCACTCGATCCATTGGGCGACCAGCTCCGCCCGGACGGTGGGGAGCGTCACCTCGCTCCGCTGCCACAGGTCGTCCCACGCGGCGGCCACGGCGCGAATGCCCGCGGGCGAGTCGATCTGTTCCAGGTGCAGCCGGGCCACAAGGCGTCCTTATCTGTTGTTGGTTGAGTCCCAATTCAACCATGCCACCTTGGAGGCGGAGGCGTCGTCCGCCGCGCGAGAGAATGCCCGCGGGTCCTGCCGGACAATCGGCAAATCCGGCGCCACCGGGCGCGTTGGAATGCCCCCATCGGCCGGCTACAATGGCTCAAACCAGGGGCGACGGGCGAGGGATCAGCGACGATCGACTGGGGCAACGGAGACATGAGGGGACAAACGATGAACGCCAAACGCCTTCTGCTTTCTACCGTCTACTGTCTACTGACTACTGTCTACTATCTCCTCTCCACGTCTTCCCCAGCCGCCGACGCCTGGCCCCAATTGAAGTTCGACGCCCGGCGGAGCGGCGACGTGCCGCAGCGGAGCGTGTCGGGGCCGCTCGGTCTGGCCGCGGCCGCGCCGCTCGGCGACGCGGTCTTCACCGCGCCGGTGGTGGCCGACGGCAAAGTCTACGCGATCGACGGCTCGGGCGTGGTCTGGGCGCTGGACGCCACATCGCTCCGCGTCGTGTGGCGCTACGAAACCGCCGGCGGCAAGGCCAACTGCAACAACGTCTCGTCGCCCGCCATCGCCGGCCGCTATCTCCACGTGGGCACGATGGCCGGCACATACTATGTGTTCGACGCCGCCAGCGGGGCGGTCGTGAAGCAGATCGACTGCGGCGAGCCGATCTTCAGCGCCCCAGCGGTCGGGCAAGACCGCGTCTACTTCGCCACGCTCGGCTCCCGGGTCTACTCTCTCAAACCCGACGGCACGGTGGTCTGGGTCTGGGACTTTGTGAAGGAGCGGCTCGGATTTGCCGGCGACCGATGGAGCGGCCTGGACTGGAAGAAGGCGAAGGGCCAAGCCACTTGGCGCGAGCAGTTCTGCTGCACCCGCGACATCGCCCTGGACGGCCGCACCATCGTGCTGCCCGCGGGCGGAACCCTAGTCTGGCTTGAAGACGCGGGCGAGAAGCCGGTCTATCGCGGCGTGTTCTTAGGCACGCGCGAAAGCCCGGCCACGCTGGGCCTGAGCATCGGGCCGGGCGGGACGGTCTATCGCCAGTGGACCCAGCGGGACAACACCGGCCGCGTCGAGGTCCTTCAGTTTGCCGACGGCAAGGTCAAGTCCGGCTTCGTGCGCGGCACGGAGACGAGCTACAACGGCCCGGGGCTGATGAGCTTCTCATCGGTGAGCATCCGCGGCGGCGACGTCTATCGCTGCCGGCCCGAGCAGGGCTTCGGACTCTGCCGCCACTCCAGCGGCCAGACGAAACCGCTGGACGGCTATCCGTCGATCTCCTCGCCGATCCTGCTCCGCGACGCGGCGGTCGTGGGCGGGCTGGACGGCGGGCTTTGCGTAGCGCCGCTTTCCGGCGGGCCCGGCTGGTCGTTCAAGACGCCGTTTGGGAAAGCGATCTCCGCGCCGGTCGCCGTCTGCGACGGCCGGATCTACTTCGGCTGCGAAGATGGATACCTCTATGCCCTTGGCCCCGGCGGCAATGCCCCGCTACCGGCCAAAGACCTCGGCCTGGAGCAGATCCGCAGCCCGCTGGGAGCGCCGGCCTTGCCGGCCGAGGAGAAAGGCGAGCGGCGGTGGTCCGGGGATTGGGATGCAGGGTTCAGGGTTCAGGGTTCAGGGAACAAAGGGGCTAGGGGCTGGGGGCTAGGGACTAGGGAAGACGGATCATCAAAGGCGCCGCCGGTCCCCGAACCCCGAACCCTGAACCCTGAACCCTCGTCCCGAGCCCCTAGCCCCTCCTCTTTCTCCTGCGACTGGTTCACCAGCTTCGGCAACTGGGCCAACACGAACACCACTAAGCAAGCGATCAAGCTGCCCTTGGACCTCCACTGGATCCGCCGCTATGAAGGCTCGGTGAAGCACTTTTCGGTCTGCGGCGGCGGGCGCATGTATACGCACACGGCCGAGGGCCAGGTCTTCGCGGTCGAGCAAGAGACCGGCCGGCTCTTGTGGCGCCGCTACTTCCCCGGCGTCCACGTCTCCTACACCTCGCCGCTCTACTACCAGCCCGTAGGGCCGGCTTCGCTGGCCGAACCGCCGAGCAACGCAACGGCCGGCACAGCCGGCCCTACCTGCTTGCTTGTCCCCCAGGCCGGGCTCAACGAGTGCTGGCTCCGCTGCCTCGACCCGGCGACCGGCAAGCTCCTCTGGCAAGCCCCGTTCACCGGCTCGCCGAGTTGGAACCGGCAGATGCCGCCGATCGTCTGGAAAAACCTCGCGATCTACCAGTTCTCCAGCGGCCGCTACACGCCCCAGTCGTGGCTCTTCGAGCACCAGAGCACTTTTGGCTTCCCCGCTGACCAGAAGCCGCTGGTGCGGGCATGGGACCTCCAGACCGGCAAGGAGGTCTGGACGCGGGACTTCTCGCAATACGGCGCCGGCGGCGACGACGCCGGGATGTGCCTCATGGACGACACTCTCTACTACTCCTGCTACTTCGGCAACAAGCCCGTGCCCGGCGTCACCGCCGCCATGAACCCGGCGACCGGCGAGGTGAAATGGCTCACCACGAAGCACTCGGTCCACGCCGGCTGCACGGTCTCGGTCCAGGACGGCCGGCTTTACCTCGGCGGCTACAACCCGGTGGAGGGCGATAAGAACGTCGTCTGGTGCCTCGATGCCCGCGACGGATCGCTCGTGTGGAAGTCCGATCCGGTGCTCGGCGCGATCCACGTGGTCACGGTGGCCGGCCGGTTCCTCTTCGCCCACGCCCAGTACCGCAACGCGTATCTGCTGGACCGGGAGACGGGCAAGATCCTCTCGACGCTGGCCAAGGGCTACCGCTGCACGCGATTCACCTATTGCGAACCCTACCTGATCGGCTCGAATTTCGACCTCTTCGACCTCTCCGGGCCGCCCCGGTTGGTTTCCTCCGGGCCGCAACTCGATGTGCTGATGTGCGTCGGCGCCATCGCGTCCAACGGCCGGCTTTTCCTCACCACCAACGGCTCGGGACTGCAAGCGTCGATGCGATCCCCGTAGGGCCGGCTTCGCCGGCCTGGCAGCGGGTAGCGGGTAGGGCCGGCTTGGCCGGCCAAGGCAAGAGGCGGCCGGCAAAGCCGGCCCTACGTGTTTGCGCAGGCTCTTGTTTCTGCTATGGTAATGCCATGCCCAACTGGCGACGTGCGCATGTTCCCGGCGGATCGTTCTTCTTTGCGCTGGTTACGGACCGGCGAGCGGAATTTCTCTGTGACCAGCCGGCACGAACACTGCTAGGAAGCCTCTTGCGATCTTGCCGATCGCGATGGCCGTTCGTCATCGACGCCATTGTGCTGCTGCCCGACCATCTTCATACCATTTGGTCTCTGCCGCCTGGCGACGATCAGTACTCCCGGCGTTGGGCATGGATCAAGAAGGAGTTCACGAAGTCGTGGCTTGCCTTGGGAGGCGCGGAGCAACCGCAAACCGCCGGCCGCCGCCGCGATGGCCGGCGCGGCGTGTGGCATCCGAAGTTTTGGGAGCATACGCTCAAGGATGAGCAAGACTACGAAGACCACTTCCACTACATCCACTACAACCCGGTGAAGCACGGGCTCGCCAAGTGTCCGCACGAGTGGCCGTGGTCGAGTTTCCACCGGTGGGTTCGAGCCGGTGTATACTCCCAAGATTGGGCGTGCTGCGAGCGGGGCCAGCCCGCTCCCGACTTCCATCGTATCGAAGACACCGTCGGCGAGTGATCTCCGTAGGGCCGGCTCTGCCGGCCGGGCAGCGGGCGAGAAGCGGCCGGCAGAGCCGGCCCTACGCCGCGGCCGGCAGAGCCGGCCCTACGGGAGTTGGGGCGAGCGCCTCGTCGGTGTATTGGCCGGCCGCGGGGTCGCGCTCCACGCGTTTGCGGATCCGTTCCAGTTGGAAGAAGTAGCGGCCCAGGCCAACGTAGGTCGTCGCGGCCTCCCAGACCCGGCGGGCATGGAAGACCAAGGGATTCTCGCGTGGAAGGCCCGGGCGCCGCGTGGTCCGCACCTTGCGGCGCACCAGCCCGCACTGGAGCGGGTGGACCCGCTCGAACCGGTAGCTGGCGTAGTAGCTCAAGATCGCGTGGGCCACGTGGCGTGTGCCCGCTCCGCCGGCCGCGGCCCGGCGCAAGAGCGTCTCCACGTGCTCCGGGCTGTAGTAAAGATGCCACGCCCGGTCGTAGATCGCCTGCCACGCCTGGCCGCTCATGCGCGGGTGGTGGGAAGTGACGTGCTCCAGGTCGTACTTGTTCAGATCGGGGTCCATCCAAGCGCCGCCCTCGTGCATGGCCTTGTGGTCGGCGGACCCCGGCAGCGGCGTGAGGATCATGAACTCCAGGATGTCGATGGGCAGCTCGCGCTGGATCGTGCGGATGTCTTGCTCGATGGATTCCGGCGTGTCGCCGGGCAGGCCGAGGATGTAGCCCGCATAAGTCACCGCCCCGCGCGACCGCCATGCCTGCAACATCGTGCGGTATTCGCTCGCGCGGTTCTGGAACTTCTTGGCGGCGATGAGATTGTCCGGGTTGATGCTTTCCAGGCCGATGAAGACGCGGTTGCAGCCGGCCCGGGTGGCCTTCTCGATGAAGCCCGGCACCTTGTGGCTCATGGCGTCGACCTGCATGGCCAGCTTCAGGCGCACGCCCTCTTGCTCGCGGATGCGGATGAGTCGGTCGAAGATCGCCTCCCAGTTCTGGTTGCGCGCGAGGTTGTCGTCGGTGATGAAGAACCGCCGGATTCCCTGGGCGAGGTTCTCCCGCACCAAATGCTCGACCTGGTCCGCGTCGCGCCACCGCGACTTGCGCCCCTGGACGTTGATGATCGTGCAGAAGCTGCACCGGAACGGACAGCCGCGCCCGCAGTCGAAGGGGGCGAAGTACATGTAGCGCCGGGCGACCTCGCGCGGGAGGATGGGCGTCACCTGGCGCCGCAGGTCGGGCAGGTCGCCGAGATAGTTGTAGACGGGCTTCATCTGGCCGCAATAGGCGTCCCGCAGGAGCCCTTCCATGCGTCCCTCCGCCTCGCCGGCAAACAGCGTCACCCCGAGCGATTGCAGCTCGCGGATCTCCGCGGGCGTGTCGCTGAGCATCGCCATGCACCCGCTCACGTGAAACCCGCCGATGGCTACGGCGACGCCCGCGGCCCGGAACTGTCGGGCGAGGTCCACGGCCCGGGGGAACTGATTGGTTTGGACGCCGGCGAGGAAGACCACGCCCGCCCCGCCGTTTTCCTGGATGCGCCGGATGATCTTCTGCGTGGGGATGACGGTGTGCGACTCGTCGTACGCGGTGGTGACCAGGTCCACATCGGGGCCGAGGGCTTGTCGCTTGGCCACGTCCTCGACGAGGGCATACAGGCAGGCCAGCGAGTTCGAGGGCACGAAGGCCCGGTACCACTGGATCACGTAGCCATCGTCGTCGTAGTGCGAGGGCTTGATGATCTCGACGAAGAACCGCCGGTTGCCTCCGCCGCAGGTCATAGACGCCCTCCCCACCC
>CAYGZI010000415.1:0-5732 GCA_964354245.1 uncultured Planctomycetaceae bacterium | reverse complement strand
GATTTGGGATTGGGGGTTGGGGATGACGGAGTGAATTCGCTTCTAATCCCCAATCCCTAATCCCTAATCCCTCGTCCCTCTCTCCTGAACCCTGAACCCTGAACCCTGAACCCTCGTCCCTCGCTGCCACCGCCCTGGCGGTCCAGACTTCCAGCAAACCCATCGCATGAAACATCTCCTCCGCCGTGTCGGGAGCCAGATAGTCGAACTCGATCTTCTGGGTCTTGACCGCCCGCTTGTCCCGGGTCCGGAACTTCCACGTATTCCGGGCCAGGGCGTACATGTTGTGGAGCCACCAGTAACCGGGCGTCACGAGGAGGCGGTCGTGGGCCACGTCGTCGCTGACCAGGGCGAACGGCAGCGGGATATCCAACTCCGCCGGGTAATCGCCCTTGGCCAAGAGCACGAACGAGGCGAAGCGGCACGAGTGCTTCAGGGTCGTGCAAAGCCCCGGCCAGAAGCCTCGCCCGGCCTGGATTTCGCCGTCGTTGGCGCGGCTGTTGTGGTTCGAGCCGAGGGTCGCGCCCGCGGCGACGTTGCTCTGGCCCATCAAGAGGGCCGACACGAGGAAGGAGTTGTTGTGGTGCTGCTCGTGGGCGGGAAAGATCAGGTTGTTGAGGATTTCGCAGCACGAGACGGTCGAGTTGTCGCCGAGAAACGAATGGATTAAGCGGGCCCCGTACTTGAGGCTCGTGTTGCTCGCCATCACGAACCGCACCGCCTTGCAGCCGTAGAAGATGTGGCAGCCAAGGCCCACGATGCCGTTCACCAACTCGACGCCCTCGCCGATCTGGCTGGGCTCCTCGTCGCTGGAGTGGATCGTGAGGTTCTTGAGCTTGTTGGCGCCCTTGATGTAGCAGCGCGGCCCGATCTTGACGTCCTTGACGATCCCGGAGTTCTTGATCGCGCAGTAGTCGCCCACCGTGCCGTAGAAGCCGCGGCGGGAGTCGAACTGGCCCTGGGTGATCTCGCCGAGCCTGGCCATGAGGGCGTCGTCGTCGCGGTGCTTGGCCCAGAGATAGGCGTCGGCGCAGGTCATGCCGTCGAAGGGCATCACGGCCCGGCCGCCGGCCTCGTTCATCAGGTCCATGCGCACCCGGATCTCCTCCGGCTCGCCGTCCTTGACGATCCCGTTGCCGAACTTCGCGTGATTGGTCGTGTTCATCTCGTCGATGTTCAACAGGATCACGTGGTCGCCGAGGATGTAGTGGGCCAGGTGCCGGACGTGGTGGATCGCGCAATTGTCGCCGACGTCGCAGGAGATGACCGTGCTGTCGGTGATCCCGGCGGGCGTTTGCAGCTCGTGGTGCTCCAGGACCACGGCCTCCAGACGCCCGATCCGCACCAGGCCCGAAAAATGGCAGTTCTTGATCAGGTGCGCATGGAACGGGTCGGCCACGAACACGCTGTCCCAGTCGTCGCAGGTGACCGCGTTTTTGACCAAAGCCTCGATCTCCTCGGCACGGAGATGCCGCCAGTACCCCGCCGGCTTGGGCGACTGCTCGTTGCGCAGGTAGTATTCGTCCTTGCCTTCGGGCAGGTATCGGGCAGGAATGAAGTTGCGGCCGAAGTCCTTCTCGGGAATGAGCTTGATTTCCCTCATGGATGGCTCCTTGGTCCAAGACGCGGGGTCTGGAAGTCCATACAATCATAAGACACCCTTCAAGCCCTTGCGCAAGGAATGTCTGTCACAACCGCACCTGCCAGAGATCGACTCATGAGGCGACCGTGCACGCTGTTGCCGCTCTTGGGGGCCTGGCTCCTCTTGCCTTCAGGATACCGCGTCTGGGCACAAATCCGAGACCCTGCGTGGTATTCGACGATGGCCACCTGGCAGCAGACGATGCTCGCGGCCCGGGACGCGCTCGCAAAGACCGGGCGCGAGTTGAAGCACGGCATGGGGGTCTACACGAACAGCGTATCTCGTGCCCGCTCTGAGATCGCCTTGACGGCGGGGTGCGTCAGCCGGCGCTCGACGGAGATCGCATAATATCGTTCTCGAACGGTGTCTACCCGCCCGATTACGCGCACGCCGTATTGCCGAGAGGTCTCCTTCTCGATCACGGACGGCGCGGGAAACACACCGACCCCCGCCTGCCCGAACACCTTCAGAAGCGCGCTATCGGCGAACTCGCCCGAGACCACAGGGCGAATTTCCTGCGAATCGAACCACTGCTCCAGCGACCTCCTCAGCATCGTGCGTTGGGTTGGCAGGAGAAACGGGGCGCCGTCAAGCGACTTGGGAAAACCCTTTCGCAGTGGACGAGCCAGGTTGGCGGTCCCGAAGATCGAGATGGGACATTCGCCGAGCAAATGGTTGTAGGCGCGCACGTTCACCGTAGGCCCCATGGGCGAGTCCGAGAGCACGATGTCCAGCCGATGGGCGGCGAGTTCGCCGAGCAGGTGGTCGACCTTGTCCTCATCGCAGACTAGCTGCACCGGTTCCGGCAGGTGTAAGGCAGGCTCGAGCAGCTTATATGCCACGAGTTTCGGCAAGACATCGGGAATGCCAACCAGGAGGCGCAAAGGAGCCCCGCTTGGTGCCCCCCGGAGAACGTCCGTTAACTCTCGTCCGAGCGAGAAAATCTCTTCCGCATAACGGAACGCCAGTTGCCCATGCTCGGTCAAGACCAAGCCGCGGCCGACCCGTCGAAAGAGCCTCTCGCCTACGGACCGCTCCAGTTGGCGAATCTGCTTGCTGATGGTCGGTTGGCTCAAGTGGAGTTGATCGCACGCACGGGCGATGCTGCCCTCCCGTGCGACGACCCAGAAGTAAAGCAGGTGGTGGTAGTTCAGCCAGTCCATGTCCGGCGGCCTTCATAGACATTATCTATGGTTACAGGCAGAGAAGTCTATTTGTAAATGTATGTCCTGCCGCGTATAAAAGCAAGAGCGGTGCGATGCGAAAACAAGCCCGGTCCAAGGGAGCCAGGCATGAGAGTGCTGGTCGTCGGTGACAGGATTAGGCTGCGTCAGGACTTGCGCGAATTGGTCACCCGGCGGTTGTACTTCGCCCTGGGGCGGTTCAGCCCAGAAATCGAGCGAGTGACCGCTCGCGTGGGGGATGCGAATGGGCCTCGTGGAGGAGTGGATAAGCGTTGCCGGATCCTTGTGAAGCTCAAAGGGCTGGACTGCGTGACGAGTGATGTCCACGCCGGCGACTTCGAGGCTGCGGTTGCCGCCGCTACCGACCGGATCGGGAGAAGCGTTGCCCGAGCACTGGAACGCCGACGCGACAGGAAGCGTAAGCCCCAAGTCTCGATGGCTGGCCAGCGGGATTCGGAGCACGACGGCAGGTCTCCGGCCCCAACGGCGCGGGACGGGGCTTCGATTTCCACCCGAAGTGATCCGGAGGAACTCAAGAGTTAGGTGGAGTCGAAGATGAAACAGCGAGATGGTCCTCAGCGGCTGAAGCACGAGTTCGCCGCGGAACCGGTCGAACCGATCCGCAATACCCGGCCGGTCCGCGCCAAGCTGATCTCCTACCTGGTGCTCACCTTGGTCTTCCTCGTGTTGCAGTATCCGATCGGCGCCTCGCACCTATCCGCTGCCTGGGGCCTGATGATCACCCTGGTGCTGATCCATTCGGTAGTGATGCTTGCCGATGCGGCGTGCGGACTCTTCGACCGGAATCGCCCAAGCTGGGCCGATGGGTTCTGGGGGCTTGTTCTGCCTGTGGAGCCTCGTGGTTTCCCCCAATTGGTCGCGCTGGTGGGTTTGACAGCGGCAATGTTTGTTGCCATGGGAATCCGCGGTTGCGCCGGACCATCAACCCTGCTTCCCGAGTAAAACGCCGCGCGAGGAGCCTTCCGTGCAAAACGAGCCCCAGTTCCCGAACGAGTCCATGCCGCTCTGGCACACGCTGTCCAGCGAGACAGCTTTCTCTCGGCTGAAATCGACGCCCGCCGGGTTGACAAAGACCGAGGCGGCCCGGCGTCTGGCGGAACATGGCCCGAACGAACTCCAGGCCGCCCACCGCATCTCGCCGTGGACGATTCTTTTTGAGCAGTTCAAAAATGTACTGATTGTCATTCTCCTCGTAGCGACGGCGCTCTCCGCCTTCCTCGGACACGGGATTGAAGCCATCGCTATTGCCGTCATCGTGCTGTTTGCGGTGTTGTTGGGTTTTGTGCAGGAATACCGCGCCGATCGCGCTATCGAGGCGTTACGCCAGATGGCCGCGCCTACGGCGACCGTCCTCCGCGATGGGCAGGAGGCTGAAATCCCAGCACGCGACCTCGTGCCGGGCGATGTTATCCTCTTGCGAGCCGGTGGCAAGATCCCCGCCGATGCCAGGCTGATTGAGGCCGTTAACCTGCAGATCGAAGAAGCCGCGCTCACGGGCGAGTCTGTTCCGGTGGAAAAACACGCCACCCCCCTCCCTAACGGTGAATTGGCGTTAGGCGACCGCAAGAACATGGCCTACGCCGGCACAGCCGCGACCTATGGCCGGGGCCGCGCGGTTGTCGTCGCTACCGGCATGAACACCGAGTTCGGCAAGATTGCCCAAATGCTGCAAACGATTGAAACCGGCAAGACGCCGTTGCAGGAAAATCTGGATAAGGTGGGGCTTACGCTGGCGCGGGCCGCCTTCGTCATTGTGGCAATCATTGTCGCCCTCGGTCTGTTTCGCGGTCAACCCTTCATTGAAATGTTGATTTTCGGGATTGCGCTGGCGGTAGCCGTTGTCCCCGAGGCTCTGCCCGCCGTGGTCACCATCTCGCTCGCCATCGGTGTCCAGCGCATGGTCAAGCGCCATGCGCTGATGCGCCGCCTCCCGGCGGTCGAAACGCTCGGCAGCACCTCGGTGATCTGTTCCGACAAGACGGGCACGCTCACTAAAGACGAGATGACGGTCCGCAAAATCTTTGTCGCCGGGCAAATTGTGGAAGTCTCCGGGGCGGGCTATGAGCCGCACGGCCGGTTCTCACGCGACGGCTCGACCAGCGAGCCATCCAACGCGTTGAGAGTACTGTTGCAGGCCGCCACGCTCGCCTCCGATGCGCATATCGTCCGCGACGGGTCGGATGGCCGCTGGCACGTCAAAGGCGACCCAACGGAGGGCGCGTTGGTGGTGGCCGCCGCCAAAGCCGGGTTGAACAAAGGCGATCTCGACGCGCAGTTCCCCCGGGCGAACGAAATCCCCTTCACCTCGGAAACCAAACGCATGACCACGTTGCACCCCATGGCACAGGGCGTGGTCGCTTATTCCAAAGGGGCGCCGGAAGTCATCTTGGATTCCTGTGTGCGGCAGTTGACCGAAGGGGGGGAGGCGGCCCTTGACGCTGGAAGCCGGGAGGTGATTCTGGGAACGGCCCGCCAGATGGCGAGCGCGGCCCTACGGTTGCTGGCTGTTGCGTCCAGGTCGGGGGCGACGCTGAAAAACGCCGAATACGAAATGACTTTCCTCGGCTTGGTGGGGATGATTGACCCGCCCCGGCCAGAGGCCAAGGCCGCGATCCGGACTTGCGAGCAGGCCGGTATCCGGCCAGTGATGATTACCGGCGACCACCCGCTCACCGCGCAAGCGGTGGCGCGCGAACTGGGTCTGCTAAAGACCGGCCGCGTTGTCACCGGAGCGGAACTGGAGGCGATGAGCGAGGCCGAGTTTGAGGGCGAGGTGGACCACATCGAGGTCTATGCCCGCGTCTCCCCGGCGCACAAATTGCGCGTGGTCACGGCCCTGCAAAAGAAAGGTCACATTGTCGCCATGACGGGCGACGGGGTGAACG
>CAYGZI010000414.1:0-5743 GCA_964354245.1 uncultured Planctomycetaceae bacterium | reverse complement strand
AGATGTGGCTCGGACCCGCCCCCAAGGTCCCCTATCACGAGGGCCGCTGCTTCTACCGCTTCCGGTTCAATCTGGATTATTCCGGCGGGCAGACCACCAACTTCGGGGCCCACTCCATCGACATCGGCCAGTGGGCCATGGGCGCGGACCGCACCGGCCCGATCGAGATCGAAGACCTCGGCTCGGTGTGGCCGCCCAAGGGCGGGCTGTACAACACGGCCACCAAGGTCCACTTCCGGGCCCTGTATGCCAACGGCGTCGAGCTTGAGTGCGTGACCCGCGACCCCGGCTTCGGCACCCGCTTCGAGGGGACTGAGGGCTGGGTCGAGTACGGCTACAAAGGGCTCCAGGCGTCGAGCGATTCGATCAAGACTTCACCCATCGGTCCCAACGACGTTCACCTGCCGGCGAGCAACCCGAAGCGCACTCAGGAGGCGAGCAAGTACCACATCCCGGACCACGTGCGGAACTTCTTGGATTGCATCAAGTCGCGGCAGGAGCCGATGGCGCCGGTCGAGATCGGCCACCGCACGGCGGCCGCCTGCCACCTGGGCAACATCGCCATGCTGCTCAAGCGCAAGCTCCGCTGGGACCCGGCCAAGGAGCAATTCAGCGGCGACGAGGAAGCCAACCGGATGCTCACCCGGCCGATGCGGGCGCCGTGGAGACTCTAAGGATCTCACCGCGGAGGCACGGAGGTCACGGAGAAGAAGAAAGTGGAAGTTGTCTTGAGATGACGTGATCCCGCGCCATGCGGCCGGCACAGCCGGCCCTACGCTCCTGCACAATCGTAAGCCGATGAAGGAGGTGGCGGAATCCGGTTCTTTATGCTAGTATCGTAATGTCGGCTTCCGAGCAGCGCCGTGAGTAAGTCTTGACACATCGAACTCACCAATGGCGGTTTGCCGCTGCGTATAGCGCCGAAGCGGGCACACGGCCGACCGCACGTGTGGCAACTTCCAGGACCACCGAACGCACCTATCTGGGATATTGCGATGCAAATCTCGCAGACTCTCAAGACAAACTACAGCGTGAGCGACTTCATTTCCTGGCAGAAGAATGGGAGCCTCACCCTCAGCCCAAACTTCCAGCGTCGACCGGTATGGAAGGCAGGTGCCAAGTCCTATTTGATCGATACGATCATTCGTGGCCTTCCGATTCCCATCATCTTTCTCCGCGACCTGCCCTCTGACCTTACCAAGCTCGAACCGCGGCGAGAGGTCGTCGATGGACAACAGCGTATTCGCACAGTGATCTCATTTGTGGCGCCCAACTCGCTTGCGAGCTACAACGCCCGAACGGACGATTTTGTCATCTCCAGGTCCCACCAAAAAGAACTCGCGGGCAAGCGATTCTCCGCTCTTCCCGCCGAGATTCAGCAGCGCATTCTGGACTACCAGTTCAGCGTCCATTGCTTTCCCGCGTCAACCGACGACCGGGAGATCTTCGAGATCTTCGGACGCATCAATTCGACGGGCGCGAAGTTGAACGGGCAGGAGCTCCGCAATGCCACGTTCTACGGTGAGTTCAAGACCCTCGCGTTCACCCTCGCCGCCGAGCAGTTGAACCGGTGGCGAACGTGGCAGGTTTTCTCGGAGTACAATTTGGCGCGAATGGAGGAAGTCGAATTCACAAGCGAACTGATGATCCTCGTGATGAGTGGCATCAAACAGAAGACCAACAGCCTGATTGAGAGCTACTACAGGCAGTACGACGATACATTTGGCGAAGCGGACGAGGTTGCGAAGCGGCTTAGACACATAATGGATGTGATAAGCGACAGATTTGAAGCTGATATGAGGCCGGTCTTCAACAAGAAGACTCTCCTGTACTGCTTGTTCGCGGCGCTGTACGACATACAATTCGGCCTAGACAGCGAGCTTAGGCCTCGTCGTCCGGCAACCTTGAGTAAGGGTAGCGTGGATCGAATACGCAAAGCCGGCAGGACCCTTCACGAGGGGAAAGCTCCGAGCGATGTCTTCGACGCGACCCAAAGGAGAACGTCGCACGCGGCCTCGCGCAGAATCGTTGCCGAGTACTTGCGGGAGGGGGCGTCCTGACATGCCCGGTCGAATCCTGCATCTGTTCAGCAGGAGGCTCCAAGAGATCGAATGGACTAGAAAGCGAATGGAGGCGCTCCATCGCGCGCGGAGTCTCAGGCGGCGAGACATCGAGTCTGTGTACGAGGGCCTGTTCCTACGCGCGATCAATGCCTTCGAGGCATTTCTCGAAAGCCTGTTCATTGAAGTGATGCTTGGCAAAGCGCAGTTTGCTCGCAGGAAGGTTGCACTCCGCATAAGCACTCCGTCGCGACGGACGTTGTGGGAAGTACTTTTGCAGGGTGAATCCTACTTGGACTGGCTCCCGTACAAGCGGACAGAGGAACGCGCAATGGCGTTCTTGAAGAGCGGGCGCCCCTTCACAGTCCTTGATAACGGTGATCGCTTCAGGGTCGATCAATGCGTCCAGGTGCGGAACGCCATAGCGCATAGTAGTGCGCACGCAGCGAGGCAATTTCACAAGAAGGTGATTGGATCCCTTAACCTCCCCGCAAGTGAGCGGACGGTCGCCGGGTTCCTTCGATCCATTGCCCGGACCAGCCCAGTCTTCGTACGCTTCCAAATCTGCATGTCAGATCTCGCACAAGTCGCCGCTAGAATCGCGACGTGTCGGGAGTAGTGCTGGGTTTCGATAGGCCAGCGCGTCGCCGTCAGTCCGGGTCGCATATTAGCGGTCGAACAGCAAAAGGGGACATCACTGATTTCCCTGCCAATATCAGTGATGTCCCCTTTTCCGTTCCTCTCAGTCTCGTTCACCCACGGGCAAGCCCGTGGGGGTCCTGCAAAGGGAACCGGCCGGCAGAGCTGGCCCTACGGCTTCAAGTGCGGCCTGAGCAGGTCGGCCCAGAGCTTGTAGCCCGCGGCGTTCACGTGCAGTCCGTCGGGCTGGAATAGGTCGGGCCGAGGCTTGCCGTCCGGGCCGAGCATGGGCGGCTCCACGTCGATGAAGATGAGGCGCGGGTCGGCGGCGACGAAGTCTTTGATGCGCCGGTTGGCCTCGCGCACCTTGTCGATCAGCTTCCAACGGCTCAGGCTCGGCTTGATGCCGATGTAGACGATCCGCGTCTTGGGCAGAGCGGCGTGGACCTTGGCCACAAACTGCTTGAAGTCGGCCAAGACCCGCTCGGGGCTCTTGCCCGAGGCGAGGTCGTTATCGCCGGCGTAAAGGACCACGATCCGCGGCCGGTACGGGATGACGATCCGATCGGCATAGCGGACCGAATCGGCCAACTCGGAGCCGCCGAAGCCCCGATTCATGGCGATGAGGCCGGGGAAGCTCTCCGCG
Organism: uncultured Planctomycetaceae bacterium; assembly: GCA_964354245.1. GTDB lineage: Bacteria > Planctomycetota > Planctomycetia > Pirellulales > Thermoguttaceae > CAYGZI01. The sequence goes on along the minus strand of CAYGZI010000414.1, from coordinate 2,398 downwards.
AGCTTCCAGAGGCGGATGCTGGAGCTGCCGACGAAGACGATGCCGCCTTGGGCCGGCGCACTCTTGCGGTCCTGGGCCTCGAAGTCGCGGATGGCTTGTTCCCAGCGGTCCGCCTTGGCGGGCTCGCGCTGAAAGCGGATCGAATACAGGTCCGCGTCGCGGAGCACAAAACGGAGCCGCACCGGCTTGCCGGCCAGCGGACTCACGTCGTCGTCGCCCTTCCACTCGACCGGATGCTCGATCGCATCGCCAAAGACGTCGGGGCAGTCGGCAAGCGCGAAGCCCGGGGCCGGCGTACCGGCGGTGTCCTGGATTTCGACGCGAAGGCTCCCGGCCGCAGACGTGGCGAAGTTGATGATCAGGCGACGGCCGTCGAACACCAGCGGTTTGGTGAGCATCTCGCCGCCGCTGGCCGGCGCCTGGACCGAGACAAAGCCGTCGATCCGCAGCGTGTAGCGGCGCATGCGATTGCCCTTGCCGACCCAGCCGCCTTCCGTGGCATAGATCGATATCTCGCGGGCCGAGTTTTTTGGCAAGAAAGGCTGCATGTCCGCAGGACCGGGCTCCGCCTCGGTCTCGACCAGGCCCCAATTCTGGTAGTTGCCGCCGTAGAGCCAGCGGCCTTCATGCACCGGTCCCGGGCGCAGGAACGCCTCGCCCCAGACGTGGAAGCGGTTGCCGTCGCGGCTGGTCATGAAGCCGCCGTCGGTATAGGCCAGGCCGCAGCGGCGCTCGGCCTGCGAGATTTGCTCGTTCAGCGGCGTGAGCCAGCCGCGGTCCGCGTTATATCGCGTCGGGAAGCCGAGGAAGACGTGCGGGGCGCGGTAGTAGGGGATGATCTGGTTGGTGTAGAGCTGCGTCTTGCGGCCGTCGGTGTAGTCCAGGAAGACCGGCTCGGTCCAGTGGAGGAAGTCCTTGGAAGTGCAGGTCTTGATGTCGCGGCCGTCGCGGAAATCGCGGAAATAGGCGCGATACTCGCCCCGCACCGAATCCCAGAAGGCCAGGTTCTGCGAGTCGAAGGCGCCCTTGGTCATCACGGGCTTGTCGCTAAAGAGCGACCAGTGGATGGCGTCGGCGGATTGGAAGGCGTAAAGCCCGTCGCCTTGCTTGGCCCCTTTCTTGCCGCCGAGGGCCTTGTAGCGGGCCTCGGGCGCGGCGTTGGGATTGGTGTCTTTCATGGGGCAGAAATTATGCGAGCCGGGGCCGTCCCAGAGGATGTTGTTCTTGGTGGACCCGTCGAATTCCACCAGGCCCAAGTCGGGTTTGGTCCAGCGGATGCCGTCCTTGCTTTCGGCGTAGCAAACGACTTCGCGGTGGGCGAAGCGGTACTTGTTGCCCTTCAGGTCGATCTGCGTGCCGCGGTAGTACATCCGGTAGAGGTCGCCGTCGCGAAACACCGTGTGATAGGCGCTGTGGTTGCCTTCCCAGGGCCGATCGTGGACGATGGCCACCTCGCGCGGGATGGGGCGGTGCATGCGCAGCTCGGCCTTGCCCGAGAGCTTCTCGATTGCGAAGTCATCGACCAGCGGCTCCAGTCGCGAGCCGACGTCGATGGGTTCCCCGCTTCTTGCTCCTTGAGGAAAGAGCATCACTCCGAGCAGGAGCGCGAGCGGCAGAAGACGTAGGCGAGGTGAAGGCTGGCAGTTCATCGACATTCTTTCCCCAGCGAGCGGTCCGTTGGTGCGTTTTCCCGGGCTTTGGCGCGCGGGACCTCGGGGACATTGTAGGGTTGGAAAAAGGGGAAAAGGGGACATTCTACTTTTCCACGGGGGGACAAAGGAGACGGGAGTCGTTTTCAGCGTGGACGAGGCTCGCAACGATGTTCTCGTCGCCGGCGACGGCGCCGACACGCTCTGGGGCGACGATGGCGGGGATGAGCTCCACGGCTGGCCGGGCAACGATACGCTCCACGGCGCCAACTGCCCGCGCCGCAGGGGGCAGCTTCGCGCTGGGAGTGGTATCCGCCGGGAGGTCGCCCAGCACAAACTGGGCGGCCGCGAGATAGAACTCCAGCATCCGCGGGTCCCAGAACACGTACGGATTGTGGGCGATGGTGCAGTAGAAGACGCGCCCTTTGCCCCAGCTCCGCACCCAGGCCAGCGCGTAGTCGTTGTCTGCCCGCTCGCACTGGCCCCGCGCCTGTCCTTGATGGAGGTCCGTCTTCTGCACGTCGATGCTCAGCAGCACGCGGAGCTTGTCCCGCGAGTAAGGCTCGTGGACGCGGAAGAACTCGTCGCGATACTCGAATCCCTTGCCGCCGAAGGTCCGGACCAGCGGGTGGTCCGGGTCCTCGACCTTGACGAAGACCCGCTCGTCGCTGTCGCGGTGCGACGCGCCGCGGGCCCCGAGCATCTCGCCGAACGCGGGCCAGTCCTCGTGAGCGCCGGGCCAGCGGGTG
>CAYGZI010000413.1:0-5750 GCA_964354245.1 uncultured Planctomycetaceae bacterium | reverse complement strand
GCTCGGGCAGACCCCGCGGGCACCACTGGCGGGGGATAGCCAGGCAGCGTCACCCCGCGCCAGGCAGTAGAGTTTCCCCCGTTTACCAGTCTGTCGACCTAGGCTGGACGCGCCGCTAGAATTGGGTGTCTCCCGACCGATGTTTGGTCATAGGGGGATCGCGTCAGAAGAGGAGTCCACCAGAAGGATGGAAACCGCGCGCCGCAGGGTGGTAATCACCGGGATCGGGGTGATCTGCCCCTTGGGGGGCACCAAGGAGGAGCTTTGGCGCGCCCTGACCACGGCCAAGAGTGGCGTCGGTCCGCTCCGATCCGGTCCCCACAATGGTCTGCCCGTCTCCTTTGGGGCCGAGGCCCGGCAGTTCCAGGGCTCGATCGACGACTTTGCGACTTGGGATAAGGAGCAAGCCAAAGCCCTGCGCAAGGGGCTCAAAGTCATGTGCCGCGAATGCCAGATGGGCGTGGCCGCCGCCCAGTGGGCGTTGGCCGATGCCCGGCTAGCTCCCGGCCAGTTCGATCCCCATCGCGTGGGCATTACGTTTGGCGCGGAGCACATGATCACCCTGCCGGAGGAACTCACCGCCGGCGTCCAGGGGTGCGTCGATCAGAGCGGCCGGTTTCAGTTCTCCCGCTGGGCCACGGACGGGATGCCGAAAATGTCCCCTTTGTGGCTTCTGAAGTACCTCCCCAATATGCCGGCGAGCCACTTGGCGATCTACAACGATCTCCGGGGGCCGAACAACTCGGTGACGCTCCGAGAAGCGGCCGCCAACGTGGCCCTGGTCGAGGCATTCCAGACGATTCGCCAAGGTCGGGCGGACGCGATGGTCGTTGGGGCCACCGGGACCCGAATCCACCCCATCAAGCTGGTCCATGCCCTGCAGCAGGAAGAGGTGGCCAATGCCGACTTCGAGCCTGCCCAGGCCAGCCGCCCCTTCGACCGCGACCGCTCGGGGATGGTCCTCGGCGAGGGGGCCGGCGCCGTGATCCTCGAGGAATGGCAGGCGGCCCGGGCCCGCGGCGCCACGATCTACGCCGAGGTCCTTGGCGGCGGCTCCAGCTCGGTGGCCGGGACCCACCTGATCGCTCACCGCGGCCAGGCCATGAAGAACGCCCTCCTCGCCACGTTCAAAAACACCGGCACGCGCCCCGCCGACGTCGGCTTCGTCAATGCCCACGGGCTGAGCACTCGCAGCAGCGACGTGGAAGAGGCATGGGCGATCAACGAGGTGTTTGCCGGGCGCTCTAAGCCCGTCCCCGTCGTTGCCGCCAAGAGCTACTTCGGAAACCTTGGCGCCGGCGGCGGCATGGTGGAGCTGATCGCGGGGGTGCTGGCCTTGGTCCACGGGCGGCTCTTTCCTTCGCTCAACTACCGGACGCCCGATCCGCAGTGTCCGCTCCAGGTCGTCACCAATGGAAACGGGGACGCGCCGCCCGGGCGGAGCTTCGTGAATCTGAGCGTTACCGCGCAAGGTCAGGCGAGCGTGGCGCTGATCCAAACTGGGATCGACGCGGCCTGAGGTTTTCGGTAAGAAACCGTCTCCGTAGGACGGGATTCCATCACATCCCCCGTGTAGGGTGGGATTTCATCCCGTCGACGTCTTGTCGGGCAGGATGGCATCCTGCCCCACGTTCTGCGCGACGGTCTTGTCTTTCATCTCTTCTTCCCTAGATTGCCCAGAATACCGGTGCCCGGGGTACCGCAGCGAGCACGGCAACCCTCTCGTAGGGGCCAAAGTTGCAGGTCGCTTCAGCGAGCTGCCCGGTTGGCCGACCGCAGGTCTCTGGGCCGGCTCGTGCGCGGGCTCGTGCTGATCTGGACTTTGCTGTCCGGCGGAGCATGTTCGCTCATTGGCGGAAAACCCTCCAACCTCCGCGACTGGTCGCCGGACCAGGCGGTCCTGCCCAACGCCGAGGTCTCCGGCGACCTGGTCCACGTCCACAACGTCCGCGACTGCAAATACCTGACCGCCGACACCTACGTAGTCGATTACTACGACAAGACCTACGACCTCCGCGCGCTGCGTACGGTCGATTTCATCGTCGTTCCCTTCCGCGGGATGCCCGCGTTGGCGCACACGATGCTCAGCTTCGGCTTCGACGGGGAGGAATACCTGGCCGTGTCGGTGGAGATCCGCCGCGAAAAAGGAGAGAAGTACGAGTCTCTCCGCGGCGTCCTGAACCAGTATGAGCTGATCTACGTCCTCGGCGACGAGCGGGACCTGGTCAAGCTCCGCAGCAACTACCGCGGCGACGACGTCTACCTCTACCGCACCCGCGCGACTCCCGAGCAAGCCCGGGCCTTTTTCCTCGACGTCGCCCAGCGCGTCAATCAGTTGCGCGACCAGCCCGAGTTCTACAACACCTTCACCAACAACTGCACGACCAACCTGATGCACCACGTGAACGACCTTGCGCCCGGGAAGGTGCCGTATCGGCTCGGGGTCCTCTTCCCGGGCTTGTCCGATCGCCTCTGTTATAGTCTGGGGCTGTTGGAGCCCGCCGGGAGCTTTGCCGAGACCCGGCGCCGCGCCTGGGTCAGCGACGTCGCCCGGCAGTCTGCCGAGGCCCCGGACTTCTCGGCCCGCATCCGGCGGTAGTCTCTCGATGGGGCTTCGCTGCGCTCAGCCCCAGCCACCCTGCCGCGATTTGCACGTCACGCGGCCTGGGGCTAACATGATGTCCGGGGCGAGGCCAATTGTCGCCGCTTTCTGCGGACGCTCACCACGGGGAGACCATCCAATGACCTGCTGTTATCACTGGTTCATCGCGCTATTGTGCGGGGCGGCGTGCTGCACCGTATTCGTCTCGGCGGGCAAAACGGCGGAGCCCGCCGCCGGGCTCTTGAAGGTCGGCTTTGCCGAGCGCGACATCACGCCCGAAATCGGCATGGAGCAGCCGGGCGGCTATGGCAAGGCGTTCCACCGGGTGATCCACGACCCGTGCAAGGTCCGGGCCGCGGTCTTCGACGACGGCAAGACCCGCGTGGCCCTGGTGGGGATCGACGCCCTGGTGACGATGCACCGCGGCACGCTCGCCCCGCTGGATGCCAAGACCGAAGTGCTCCACGTCAAGCGCCGCGCGCCCAAGCCCGAGCGGGTCAAGAAGTGCCTGGAACTGGTCGGGCAGTCGCCCGAGAAGGTCGGCCACACGGAATGGACTTTTGCCAAGGAAATCGTGCTCCTGGACGCCCTCCTGGCCAAAGAGCCGACGCGGGACGTGGAGGTCCAGGCCATTCAGATCGGCCCGGTGGTCGTGCTCAGCAATCCCGCTGAGTATTTCTGCCAACTCGGGCTCGACATCCGCGCCGGATGCCCGTTTCCGATCACGTTCCCCGTGGAGCTGGCCAACGACTGCGTGGGCTACGTGCCGACCGAAGAGGCCCTCGGCCCGCACGGCGGCGGTTACGAGACGCGGCTGACCTCGTACAGCAATCTGGAGCCGACGGCCGGGCGGCAGATCGTCGAGGCGTGCTTGCGCCTGGCCCGGCAGATGAAGCCCGGCGCGGTCCCCACGCCGCCCAAGGGCCCGGCCGCCAAGACGCCGTGGAGCTACGGCAACGTGCCGCCGGGATTGGAGTGATTCATAAAGCCGCGGCCGGTGGTCTCGTCCGATTTCAGGTTTCAGAAACTTGAAACGCCCGCGCCGGCATGGGAGAATAGGGGCTAGGGGCCAGGGATCAGGGACCAGGGACCAGGGGTTAGGGGGCAGAGGGCAATGACAAATGACAAATGAGAAATGAGAAATGAGAAGTGCCGAATGAGGGTCCGCTGGCCAATTTGCACTTTGCCCTTCTCATTTCTCACTTCTCACTTTGAGATCGCATCCGTAGCCTGAAGAGTAACCTTGCCATGAAACGCTGGATCGGCACCTTGTGTGGTTGGACGGCCGTTGCGGTTCTGCTTAACGGGATGACCGCGGCCCAAGAAAAGAAGGCGTCGCCGCCTGCCAAGCCCCCTGCGGCTGCTCCGCCGACGAAGACCCCCACCGTCGTTCCGCCGGCCAAGACCCCCGCCGTCGTTCCGCCCGCCAAGCCTCCGGAGTCCCCGCCCGGGGAGAGCGCAGCGACCCATAAGGTCAAGAAGGAGCTACTGAAGATCGAGGTTTCGCTCAAGGGAATCTTCGAGGCGGAGCGGATGACCGAGATCGCGCTGCGGTCGGAGCAATGGGCTGCCTTTGAGGTCGTGCAGGCGGTCGAGCACGGGGCCACGGTCAAACGCGGCGACGTCCTGCTGCAATTCGATCCCGAGAAGATCGACGACGAGATCGCCGACCTCCGTATCAAGGCGGCGAACTCCGAGTCGGCCCTGCGCCTGGCCGACGAGAACCTCCGGGCGACCGAGGCCTCGACGCCCTTGGACCTCAAAGCGGCCCAACGGGCCAAGCAAATCGCCGACGAAGACCTGGCCCTGTTCCTCAAGGTCGATCGGCAGCTTTCGGAGCGTAGCGCGGAAAACAGCCTGAAGTCGTCCGTGTTCTGGCTGGACCAGCAGAAGGAAGAACTCCGCCAGTTGGAAAAGATGTACCGCGCCGACGACCTGACCGAGGAGACCGAGGAAATCGTGCTCAAGCGGGCCCGCCACGGCGTCGAGATGGCCGAGTTTTCCGTCGCCAGCGCCCGGGCCCGCCACGATCAATCCCTCAAAGTCGAAATACCCCGCAGGCAAGAGGCCCTCGAGCAGGCGGCCGTAAGGCAGGACATCGCCTGGCCCAAAGCCAAGGCGACGCTGCCGGTGGCCCTGGAGCAGGCGCGTCGCGACCTTGAGAAGCTGAAGCTCGACCGGGCCCGGGAGCAGAAGAAGCTCAAGGACCTCCTAGCCGACCGCGAGCTGATGACCATCAAGGCCCCGAGCGACGGGTTGGTGTACTACGGCCGCTTCGTGCGCGGGAAGTGGTCCGGCATGGAGCCGATGGCCGACAGTCTGCGGCGCGGCGGGAGCGTGCCCAAGAACGCGGTGGTGATGACCGTCGTGCAGGCGCGGCCGCTCTGGATCCGCAGCAGCGTGACCGAGGCGGACCTGGAAAAGGTCCGGCCCGGGATGAAGGCCACGGTCCGTGCGGCCGCACTGCCGGACGTGCTCCTGGCGGCGACGGTGGCGCGGGTGGATGCAATCCCCGCCGGCGCCGACAGTTTTGAGGCCCGCCTGGACGTGAAACTGGATGAGAAGGCCGCGGCGCTGGTGCCCGGCATGACCTGCACGGTGAAGCTCGTGCCGTACCTGGACAAGGCGGCTCTAGTGGCCCCGGCCAAGGCGGTCCTCACCGACGAGCTGGACGAAGAGAAGTCGTACGTCTTTCTGACCACCGACGGCGGCAAGACCTCGCAGAAGCGAAACGTCACAGTCGGCAAGCGGAGCGAGGACCGGGTTGAAATCGTCCGGGGGCTCGCCGAAGGCGACGCCATCCTGCTGGAGCGGCCCAAGGACGCGGCGCCCGCGGCGGGTGCCAAGACGGGAGAGGGAGCGAAGAAGGGCTAGTGCGATTGCAGAATGCAAAATGAAAAATGCAAAGTGCAAAAGTCAAATTGACCGTGCGGCACCCTCTCCTTGAAGGAATGGTACGAGCCTGTATCGGGCTTGCGGCTTTGTCGCTGCTGCTGTTCGGCGCGACGGCACGTTGCGAGCCCGCCGCCGGCAGTACGGACGGCGGTTGGCGGGCGTCGTTCGGGGCGCCGCGCCCGGAGGCCGTCCCCGCGCCGAAGCCGGAGCAGATCGAAACGGCCATCCGGCGGGGCGCGCAGTTTCTCCTGAA
>CAYGZI010000412.1:0-5769 GCA_964354245.1 uncultured Planctomycetaceae bacterium | reverse complement strand
ACGTAACTCCTTTGCTACCAACAAACCGACCCGCGCAACAGCGTAACTTGGGTTAAGGTAGATGGGCATGGTGCCTGGAACCATGCTGCTTGAGGAGTCCGTCATGCGATATGTATGGGCCGCGATGGTCCCGGCAGTCTGGCTGCTGGCGTCGCCGGGCGTGCTGGGCGCCGGCCAACCGGCGGCCAAGTCCGCTCCAGATCGGCCGGGCCAGATCGTCTTCTCCAGCAATAGGTCCGGACCGTGGCGGCTCTGGTGCGTCCGGCCCGACGGCTCCGGCCTGCGCCAGCTTTCTCCCGATGGCGGCCAGGAGCACGACGTCGATCCGGCCTTCAGCCCGGACGCAAAGACGATTCTCTTCACCTCGACCCGCGGCGGCACCCCCGGGGTCTGGCGCATGCCGCGCGAAGGCGGCAAGTTGGAGCGGGTCTGCGACGGCGATCAGGCGGAATGGTCGCCCGACGGCAGGCAAATCGTCTTGCGGCGGCAGGAGAGGATTCTCGTCCGCGAGTTGTCCGGCGGGGCCGAGCGGTCCATCAGCCCGAAAGCCTGGCCGCACCCCTCGGGGCCGGCTTGGAGCCCGGATGGCAAGCAGATCGCGCTGGCCTGCCGCTGGGATGCGGGCAACGCCCTGTTTCTCTTGCCCGTAGGGCCGGCTCTGCCGGCCGAAGCGAGAACCGAGCGAGAAGTGGCCGGCAAAGCCGGCCCTACCTCGCCGATCCCGGTGTACGACCGCAAGCCGGCGTGCGAGCCGCACTGGTCGCCCGACGGCACGCGGCTGGTCTATGAGACCGAAACCAACATCTGCACCATCGACCCCGACGGCAAGAAGAACCGCACGGTCACCTACTTCGGCGGCGTGCAGCGCTACGGCCGCTTCAGCCCGGACGGCAAGTCGATCGTCTACTGCCAAGGCGCGTCGGAGCGCGGGCCGTGGGAGCTGTTCATCATCCCGGCCCAAGGCGGCACCCCGCGGCAACTCACCGAGGGCGCCAGCGACATGAACCCGGATTGGAGATAAAAAGGGGACATCACTGATATTGACGAGTTTCCTGGGAAGTGGTAGTGTGCCGTGATGCCGCGGACTGCTCGATCGACAGAAGCCGGTATGGTCTACCACGTTCTCAATCGTGGGAACGGACGGATGCGGCTCTTTCACAAGCCAGGCGACTACGAGGCGTTCGAGCGCGTTTTGGCCGAGGGCTTGGAGCGATACCCGGTGGACCTGCTGCCGTATTGTGTTATGCCCAACCACTGGCACCTGGTGGTCCGTCCGGGTAGCGACGAGGCGTTGGGGCGTTGGCTGGGCTGGGTCGGCGTCACGCACGTGCGTCGTCACCACGAGCACTACCACACCCGCGGCGGCGGACACCTCTACCAAGGACGGTTCAAAAGCTTTCCCGTGGCCGAGGATGACTACTTCCTGGCGTTGTGCCGCTACGTGGAGGCCAATCCTCTGCGAGCCGGGTTGGTGGCACGGGCCGAACAATGGCCATGGAGCGGGCTGTGGCGGCGGGCGCACGGTGGGGGCGAGCTGCAATTGAGTAGCTGGCCGCTCGAACGACCGCGGAATTGGATCGCTCTGGTCAACGGCGGACTGAAGGAAGAGCATTTGGCGGCGATACGCGCCTGCGTCGAGCGCGGCCGGCCGTTTGGGGAAGAGACGTGGGTGCAACGGATCGCCGCCCGTTTGGGGCTCGGTTTCACGCTTCGTGGTCCCGGCCGGCCCCGGAAAACAGCGGATAATCAGTGATGTCCCCCTTGTTCTTATGGACAGAAACGCAGGCCCGGTAATGCGATGATATCGAGACAACGCATTGAAAAATTCTGGGAGTGGTTCTCGTCCGTGGCGGGGCAGTTCGGTGAACACTTGGAGAATGACGATCTGGTGCGCGAGCTTGACGCGCGAGTTGCGGATCTAGGTGCGTTTTCCTGGGAATTGGGGCCGGGCTTGCATCGGGCGGACGCAAATGCACTGGTGTTGACGCCGTGTGGCGACCCCGGCCTGCTCGAACAGACGAAGGCCGTGATCGCGGCTGCTCCCGAATGTCCCGGATGGGAATTCTACCCCGCGAAGCCGCCGAAACAGTGGCAGCGTAGGTTCGAGTTGATTGACGCGCGCGGCCGCGAGATCGATGTGGATGCCTCCGCCTCCCGATATGTTCTTCTCAGATACCCGGATGGGGTTTTCGACATCGTCGTTGCGGATGCCAGCTTGGCTCGCCTGCCGAAGAAGCTCCAAAAGGCGGCTATTGATGTTCTCCTCGACGGAGAGCTTGGTGAGGAGCGACGAATGGTGTTAATACATGGTGCCGAGATCGTTTCGGCATTTTCGACCGAAATGGCACACAAGAGCAGCCCTATCGAATCCCTTTCTGCTCACCTTAGACGCAACATATGAAGAATGCAAAAGGGGACATCACTGATTATTGGACATCTTGGGTCGTGATTATTCGGTCTCTCGTGTCGAGTGGGGTTGCGCCGTGAAGAAATGTCTTGGCTGTTCCACAGTTTCAGGAATATCAGTGATGTCCCCTTTTGTTCTTCTTTGTTCTTCGATCGCGTTGACCGCCAGCGCCGCCGCGGACGGGCCTGAGCCCGGGTCGCCGTGTACGTATCTGTTCGACACCGGCGCGACCGCGGCCGATCCCCTGCCGGCTGCCGCGCTGGCCGCGAAGAAGGACTGGAAGCTCCTGGCCGAGGACGATACCTCGCACAAGTTCGTCGGCGACACCGTCCTCTTGAACGACCGCCTGGTCCTCGTCCTCCGCGGCAAGGGATTGCAAAAGGGGACATCACTGATTATTGGACATCTCGGGTGGTGATTGTTCGGTCTCGTGTATCGAGTGGGTTCGTGCCGTGAAGAAACGCTTTCGTTGCTTCAGAGTTCGAGGAATATCAGTGATGTCCCCTTTCTTCTGCCCAATAGGCTGAGAGGTAGATATATGCAAAGGTGCAAATCTCCCGTCACATGTTCTCGTCTCCTGAGCGGACAGACCCTCTCGGACTGTAGCGGATTTCTTCGCTCGATCGCCATGTCACGCCAAGGTGCCGTCGGCGCCATGAGTTTCAGCTCGGGGGATATCTCCGCGATCCGGTTCTCGAAAGCCGGTTATGATGTGCATCCCCTTGAAGGATACGGGGAAGGACACGTGTCATTGGTCGATGCGCTTCGGTTCAGCGCCGACGGCAAGTGGCTGCTCGGAGGGACGGTTGAGAACGACGTGTTCTGTTGGCGCACTGGGGGAGACTTCCGCGCACGAAAGCCGTTCGCAATGCACCCCGGCGACGGCAGTCCGGAATGTGCAGGGTTCAGTGCGGACAGTTCATTGCTCGCATGGCTTTCGCTTTCCACGTCTGGGGGCGTAGTCTTCCTCGGACTTGCACCGCCCCTGCGCGACCGACCGTGGGAATACTACCCGCCCGGGAAGGCCCTGCGATCGCTCGCTTTTTCCCCCGCTGGGAATCGCCTCGCCTGCATCGACGAAGCGGGCGACCTTCGCATATTGCGTCCCACCGTTGGCTCGTCGCGCGTCGAGGGGATTGCAAAAGGGGACATCACTGATTATTGGACATCTCGGGTGGTGATTGTTCGGTCTCGTGTATCGAGTGGGTTCGTGCCGTGAAGAAACACTTTCGTTGCTTCAGAGTTCGAGGAATATCAGTGATGTCCCCTTTCTTCTGCCTGGTTGCCATCGCGTTAGCCGCCAACGCCGCTGCGGACGGACCTGAGCCCGGCACTCCGTACACGTATCTGTTCGACACCGGTGCGACCGCGGCCGAGCCGCTGACCGATGCGGCCGTGGCCGCGAAGAAGGACTGGAAGGTCCTGGCTGAGGACGATACCTCGCATAAGTTCGCCGGCGACACCGTTCTGCTGAACGATCGGTTGATCGTCGTACTGCGCGGCAAGGCCGCGCGGGCGGAGTTGTACACTCAGGGGGTCGGGAGTCCTTTGCATGTCGGGGCAGATGCCACGGAACCGCTGAAACCGCCTGCCCCCGACATGAAAAAGACTCCCGACCCCTTGTCCCGGCCGGTGCGGCGCGCAGCCATCGTGCCGGTCTGCGCCGGCGGCGGTTCGGCAAAGCTGTCGGCCGTGGGGATCCTCGAAAACAACCCCGGGGCCGTGATGGTCGAGGCCGGGTTCCGGTCGGACAAAGGCCCCGCCCGGCTGACCTTCCGTCTGACCACCGGGCAGGTGATCTTGGAGCTTCGTCCGGGCGAGGGAGCGGAGAAGGTCCGCATCGAGGCCCCCAGCCGCTACGTGGCCGTCCCCGATTTTTTCGGCGACGACATGATCTTTGCCGCCGATCGAGTGGCCGGCCCGCGATTGCGGCTCCCCGCGGAGAACTTCCTGCTGCACTTCGTCGATTCCGGCGGTGATGGGACGACTTTGAAAGTCGTCCCACAAGGTTGCCTGGTGATGTGCGTCTGGCCGTCGAGCCGCCAACAGGCCGCCGCCCTGGTGAGCGGCCAAGGGGCCGAACGGGTGTTCCAGGGGTCGGAGATCGACTGCGCGGCGGGCAAGAGCCTCTGGGTCGGCGTGCTGGAGGGCCCGGCTATCTGGCACCAACAGGCCGTCGCGCCCGTCCAGGCCCCGCAAGACGTGGTTCTCGACTGGAAACCGCCCTTCCCGGCAAAATGGCGCGCGACCCTGGCAGGGGCTCCAAGGATCGGTCCGTCGTGGTATTTCCGCGGCGCGGAGGATGCGGGCGAAGCCGCGGCACTCGGCGATCGGTCCCCATGCTGCCTGGATGCCGGACGCGCCCTGTTCCAGGTCCAGCCTGCACCCGCCGCCGCCACGCGGGAGCCGCAGTCGCTGGTGGTCTATCCGATCGACCGGAGCCGGACCACTCCGCTCGCGACCTTCTGCCCGATCGACGTGTTGCGGGCCACCTTGGGCGTCGGGCCGTGCCAGTACATCCTGCAGACCGAGGGCCTGGCCTCCGACGCCAACCCCACGCCCGACAGCGTGATGACCTGGGTCGAGAAACAGTTCGACAAGAAACGGGAGAAACAGTCGCTCGACGAGATGCGGGAGATGCTCGACCAGATGGTCGGCCACGTGGATCATGCCCAGCAGCGCATCCGGCAGTACGCGGCCCTGGCCCGCGACGTGCGGGTGATCTGCCAGAGTCGGACGCCGGACGCGGTTGGGGCCCGGGCCGCGGAATCGCTCCGTCCGACGCTGGACGACTTGGATCGCATACTTTCGGAAGCGACGGCGACGGTCCCGCCGGCCCAACGGGCCCGCAAGCTGGCCGACGAAGTTCTCGGCCTGATCGGCAAGAAAGACCCTGCGGCCGAGTGCCGGCGGCTGGGGCTGGAGCTCCGTCGCCTCGGCGCGGTCCAGGACCGCGGGCTGGCCAGCGGGCGCATGGCGGCCCGGTGGCTGCGGCAGCAGGCGATGATGATGGCGGAAGGCAGTCCCGGCGGCGCGGAGTTGGTCGCCAAGATCCAGGGGCGGATTGAACAGACGCTCGGGCAACGGGAGAAATGACGAATGTCGAAAGCCAAATGACGAAGGAATGTCGAATGACGAAAGTCAAATGACGAAGGAATGACGAAGCACGAATCACGACCAGTTTCGTTTCGTGCTTCGTCATTCGGTCATTCTTTCGTCATTTGACTTTCGTCATTCGATTTGGACTGGTACCTCAGGAGTTTCACCATGTCGTTGCGACCGATGTCCCTGGCGTGCGGAGCGGTCATCATCCTCGTGGGGCTTGCCGCCGTATCCGCCCGCGTCCCCCTCCGCGCACACGT
>CAYGZI010000411.1:0-5773 GCA_964354245.1 uncultured Planctomycetaceae bacterium | reverse complement strand
GTCGCGGCAGCAGAAGTGGAGGATCGCCTCGATGCGGGCCTCTTGCTGGATGCGGTAGGCTGCGACCAGCGGCGAGATGCGGGAGGTGGCCCGGGGGCCGTCGGGGATGTTGATCGCGTCCACGCCGCGGTCGTGGAGGGTCTTGGCCTTGGCAATGGTCTCGGAGAGGTCGTAGCCCCGCGGCGGGAGCAGCTCGACCGTGGTGATCCACTGCTTCTGGGCCAGACGCGAAGCCAGGCGCGAGCGGTCTCGAAACGGGGTCGGCGGCTTGGGCTCGATGGCCGGCGCGGGCTCGCGGACCACTCGGCGGGCTTGGGCCCGCGAGAGCGGCTTGATCGCATTGGCCACCTCGCGGATATGATCGGGCGTGGTGCCGCAGCAGCCGCCGACGCCCGCGGCCCCGAGGCTGACGTAACGCTTGGCATAGGAGGTGAGGTACTCGGGCGAGCAGAAGTAGATCCGCCGGTTCTCGACCTCCCGCGGAAGCCCGGCGTTGGGCTGAACGATCAAGCCAAGCGCGGTGAGGCGCACGGCCTGTTCGACGGCGCCGAGCAGGCCGTCGGGCCCGGTGCCACAGTTCATGCCCCAGGCGATGGGCGGCGGGGCGCCTTCGGGGAGCGGGGCCATCATGCGCGCGACCAGCTCGCCGGAGGCCGACTGGTTCTCCTGCACCACGGCAAACGAGAGGGCGTAAGGCACGTCGGGCACGCGCCGCATGGCCGACGCGCATTGCTCGATGGCTTTGCGGCTCGGCTGGGTCTCGAAGAGGATGAAATCGGCGCCGGCTTCCGTCAGGCTCTCGACCTGTTGGACGATCATCCCCTCGATGGAATCCTCGTATTGGGGCTGCGAGGGGAGCGGACCGATCGAGCCGGCCACGAAGACCGGCCGGCCCGCACTGCCGGCGACTTCGCGGGCGATCCGCGCCCCGGCCTTGACGATGGCGGGAAGCTGCTCGGCCAGTCCGAACTTGGCCAGCGCGACCCGGTTGGCCCCGAAGGTGTTGGTCGTGAGCACGTCGGCCCCGGCGTCGCAATAGTCGGCGTGGATCTGCCGGATCAAGGCGGGGTCGGAGAGGTTCAACTCGTCGAACGAGCGGTTGGTGAAGACGTGGTGCCGGTAGATTTCCGTGCCCATGGCCCCATCGAAGACCACGACGCCTTCGCGCAGGGCTTGCTGGAAGCCGGCTGGAGGGGGCATGAGCTGGGGTCCTTGTATCTCCGGGGCTTTCAGCTTTCAGCAATCAGCTTTCAGCAATCAGCTTTCAGCAATCAGCTTTCAGCCAGCAGGCCGAACCCGTCGGCGAACTGCCGGGCGAGGGTGTCGAGGACTTCGGCGGCGTCGGGGCCCTTGGCGGTCAAGAGTAGCTCGGCGCCCTGGGCCGCTCCCAGGGACAAAAGCTCGATGATCTGGCCGGCATCGACCGTTTGCCTTTTCGCGCGGACTTCTACTCTGGACTTGAAGCGGCGCACGGTCTGGACCACGGCCAGGCTGGGCCGGGCGTGCAGCCCCGCGGGATTCACGACCGTCACTTTGCGCCTCGCCGACTGCTTGGACATGGCTGCCACGTTACCATCAAGCAGCACAGGCATCCTGCCTGTGTCGCCGGCACACGGGCTGGAAGCCCATGCTACCATCTCTTCCACCACCACACGAACCGGATGAAGAACACCGACGCCGCGGCCAAGAGCAGGATGATCCAGAACATCCACGGATGCTTCATGCCGGGGAAGTCCACGTTCATCGAGAAGATGCTGACCACCAGCGTGGGGAGCATGATGCAGATGGTGATGATGGTGAGCGTCTTGATCAGCCAATTGAGGTTGTTGCTGACGATCGACACGCGGGCGTCCATCATGCTGGCGAGAATGTTGGAGTAGATCTCGGCCTGCTCGTAGCACTGGGCGTTCTCGATGGTCATGTCGTCGACGAACTCGATGCTCTCCGGGGTGAAGCCGAGCTTTGCCGCGCTGTGCTTGAGCCGCTCGATGAGCTTGGCGTTGGAGTTGATGCCGTTCAGATAGTACACCAGGCTCTTCTCCAGGCTGAACAGATTGAGCAGATACTTGTTGTGCATCGAGGTGTTGATCTGCTCCTCCAACGAATCGGAGACGGCATTGATGACGCGGAGGTGCTCGACGAAGTGGAGGATCGTGCTGTAGACCATGCGGAGCACGAGGTCCTGGAGCGACGCGACCTTGGCAAACGGCTTCCCCTGGAAAAGCGGCAAGTCCTCGGAAAGGACGATGATCAGCTTGTCGGCGAAGAGAAACAGGCCGATCGACGCCACCTTGAACACGAACCGCGACTCGCTGGAGTAGTTCCTGGGCCGCTTGACGATGATCGCCGCGTGCTCGGGCTCGAACTCCAGCCGGGCCAGCTCGTCGGGGTCCAGCGCGGACGCAAGGGTGTGCTCGTCGAGCTTCAGCGTCTCGGCGAGGTACTTGCGCTCGGCCTCGTCGGGACTGACGTAGACGTACACGTTGCCCGTGGCGTTGCCGTTCTGCGCCACTTTTCCGCCGTTCAATTCCATTCGGTGCATCATAAGACGATCTCAATCTCGCGCGACTCTCGCCAGGAGCATCGGAGGCCGATTCCGCGACAGAGCGTCCAACGGCCATCGCCCTCCGGCCAACCCGGCCATCCGGTCCAAGGAAACCATACTGTACTGCGGCGCCACTTTCACGGCGGAAAACCCCATAGGATACCCGGCCGCCGTGGGGCCCGCAAGTGGTTTCCGATATTCATGTTACGCGCGGAGGCAAGGGGATCCGGGACCCTCGACTGGGAGACTCGGCAACGCCGGGCGGGACAGGGTATACTGACGGCGGCCTATCGGCCAGATTGTGCATGGCGATCCATGTAGGCGCCGGAGGTGCCCGTGCGGAAGAAGCTGACTCTCACCCTGGAAGCGGGCTACCGCCAGATGTCGCAGAACGAGCCTCGCGAGGCCGCGGCCCTCGAGTGGGCGGAGGCGACAACGGGCGATGTTGCCAAGCCGCCGTCAGCTCCACAGAAACGCACCGGTCGGACTGCGTCGGACCCTGAAACCTAAAGGCCGGGGGCCGCCGCCCGGGCATTCTTCGCGGCCTTCTTTTTCCCGCCCGACTTGGCCTTGACCGCAGTCAGGGGCCAGTGGCTCGATTCCGTGCGGGCCGTCTTCAGGTAGGCTTCGATCTTGGCGACGACGTCGGGATGAGCCGCCGCCACGTCGTTGGACTCGCCAAGGTCGGTGCGCAGGTCGTAAAGCTGGATCGGGCCTCCCCAGGGGCGGATCGCCTTCCACGGGCCCATGCGCACCGCCTGCTGCGAACCGCCTTCGTGGAACTCCCAGTAGAAGAACGGGTGCTCTTTCTGCGTGCCGCGGCCCAGCAGGGTCGGCACGACCGAGATCCCATCGAACCCGGCCGGCGGGGCCACGCCAGCAAGCTCGGCCATGGTCGGCAGCACGTCCCAGAAGGCCCAAGGCAGGTTGCTGACGGTGCCGGCTTTGACGTGCCCCGGCCACCGCACGATCATCGGCACGCGGATCCCGCCGTCGCAGAGCGACCGCTTGAAGCCCCGCAGCGGGCCGGAGCTGTGGAAATACTCCGGGTCGGAGCCCCCTTCCTTGTGCGGGCCGTTGTCGCTGGAGAAGAAGACGATCGTCTTCTCGTCGAGCCCCAGCTCCTTGAGCTTGGCGAAGAGGCGGCCGATATCGGCGTCCATGCGCGTGATCATGGCCGCACGGCCTTTTTCCGGCTCCGGCCAGTCGCGGCCGGTGTATGGCCCGTAGTCGGGCACCTCCATGCCCTTGCTTCCGGCCTCGTTGTTGGCGTGCGGGATGGTGAATGCGAGATAGAGGAAGAACGGCCCGTTGCGGTGCTCTTCGACGAACTGGAGGGCCTCGCGGGCGAACAGGTCGTGAGAGTACTCGACACGCTTGGTGGCCACGCCGGCCAGTCCCGGCTTCCGGCCGCCGGTCTCGCGCGGCACGATGTTTTTCAGCCGCACCTGTTCCTCGTTGCGCCAGAGGAACTCGGGGTAGTAGTTGTGGGCATGCGTCTGGTTCAGGTAGCCGAACCAATAGTCAAACCCTTGACGATTGGGGATGCCGGTCGATCCCGCCTCGCCGAGCCCCCACTTGCCGATGATCCCGGTGCGGTAGCCGGCCGACTTGAAGACTTCGGCCACGGTCGCGTCCTCCGGCTCCAGGGGCACATTGGCATTGCCGCGGATCCGGCAGTGGCCCGTGTGGAGCCCGGTCATGAGCGCGCACCGGGACGGCGCACAGACCGTGCTCCCTGCATAGCAGTCGGTGAACCGCATTCCCTGGGCGGCCATGCGGTCGAGGCTGGGCGTCCGGATCGTTTTCTGGCCGTAGCAGCCCAGGTCGCCGTAGCCGAGGTCGTCGGCGAGGATGAAGATGACGTTGGGCCCGCGGCGAGATTCGGCGATTGTCCCGGGAGCTGCACCGGAGGCCGTCAAAATTGCCGCGTGAGCCGCCGCGATCAGCACGGCGAGTCCGGACGGCAATCGAGGCAGCAGACGACGGGCGTGTATGCTCTCGACTTCCCGGAGATTCGCGTTCATCACCGCATCCCTTTGCCAAAGGTCACTGACGGCCACGCTTGCTGCCCGCCGTGCGCATCGCGCGAGGGGAGCCAGGGGCGGGCAACCGGACGCCAAGGTCGCTCCAGTATCCGGACTTGCCCAGGGCGAGTCAACTTTCGCCCAAGGTCCGGCCATCGACGCCGCGATCGTGCGGCGGGTCCGCAGTCCAAGCCCGGCCGTGCCCTGGACGGAAGCCACGGGCGAATACCACGGGAGAGGGGACCGCGGCGCGTAGTAGTGCCGTTTTTTTGAGACGGATCGGCCATCCAAACGGTCTTGGCCGGAAAAGCACAATCTACACCCTTGATCTTCACCAGCGAAGACTGGCAAGATAGGTTAAATGTAGGGAAATGAGAGGGCCGAGTCCGGACCAGTGATCCGCGTCCGGCCCTTGCCCCTACCCTGGAGGAATTGCCGTGAAGACCTTGAAGTCGCTGCCCATGCTCGTCGCGCTCTTGCTTTGGGTCGATCCTGCCATGGCGCAACCCGGCGACCGTGGGGCGGAGGTTTTGCCGGGGCGACACGCCCCGGCTCTGCAGTCGCAGCCCGGCCCTCCGGGGGCAGACCCCGCAGTGCCGCGCAATGCCTCCTGGCGGGCCCAAGACTCGTATGTAGACTTCATCCACGAGCCCAACGGGCGCGTTCTCCTTCGGATCCACTATCCCTGGAGCGCGCACGCCCGGCCGTCCGTGGAAATCCGCCGCTTATCCTCCGACGAAAAAGACACCGGCGAGATCCGTTCCATGGGATTCGCGGCGCGGATCATGAAGGGGGACGTGACCACGGCAGTCTATCAGTGCCGCAATCGCTCGGCAGAAACGCCCGTCGTGCGCAAGCTGAAGCACGATGGCCAGGAGTTCGAGGTGCTGGGGACGAAGAACCGACTGGGAGTCGCGTCGGTCTGCGCGGTCTTCCCGCCCAAGCCCGACGCCAAGACTCCGGTCGCCTGGGCCGTCTACCCGCTGCTGGCCGATTGGGCCATCGACCGAGACACTCTGGTCCTGGAGCTACCCGAGCCGTACTTTGCCGAGCGTGGCCGGATGCGCGTCTGGTTGCTGCGCGAAGGGGAAGTCCTGTGGTGGAAGACCGTTTCCTGGCCCGGGCGGACGGAGAGAAAAGTAGACACATGAAGACGATCGAACTGCGCGCAGCGGCCAGACGGCTGCGAAGGTTGCACCAG
>CAYGZI010000410.1:0-5797 GCA_964354245.1 uncultured Planctomycetaceae bacterium | reverse complement strand
GTGATCCCCGACCTGCCGGTGGAAGAGGCCGGCCCGTTGGCAACAATCTGCCGCCGCGAGGACTTCAGCCTCATTCAGCTCGTCACGCCGACCACGCCGCGCGACCGGGCCCTGCGGATCGTCGAGCAAACGACCGGCTTCGTCTACTACGTCTCGGTTACAGGGATTACGGGGGAGCGGACCGAGCTGCCGCCGGAGATCGTGGACAACGTGGCCTGGCTCCGCAGCCGCACCGAACTGCACATCTGCATCGGCTTCGGCATTAGCCGCCCGGAGCACGTCCGCATGTTGGCCCCGGTGGCCGACGGGCTGATTGTCGGCTCGGCCATTGTCCGCCGCATCTCCGAGGCGGCCACGCGCCCCCGCGAGCAAGTCCTCGGCGAGATCGGCGATTACGTGGCCGAATTGCTCGCCGCAACCGAGACGGCCATGGGTGGATAACGACCATGAAAGCCAGGATCGCAATTGTGTTCTGCGTCGCCGCGACGGCGGCCCTGCTGGTTGTGGGCCGCTCGGCACTGGGCGATGAGGAGTTCGTCGGCCCGTTGGCCGGCTGGAAGAACGTCAAGGCCGACTACGGCGCTCTGGGCGACGGCAAGGCCGACGACACCGCGGCGATCCAACGGGCCTTCGACGACCTGAGGCTGCACAAGGACTCGTGCGTGCTCTACTTCCCGGCCGGGACGTATCGCATCACGGCCACCGTCAAGACCGTGCGAAAGGCGCACCAGGACTGCATGGGAGTGGCGATCGTGGGCGAGGACCCGGCCAAGACCGCGATCCGCTGGGACGGCCCGCCGGGCGGCATCGTGCTCAAGTACGACGCCTGGTATTCCAAGATCGCCCGCCTGACGCTCGACGCGGCGGGCCGCGCGGGCGTGGCTTTGGCCTACGGCGACGCCTTCTCGACCTACAACGAGACCTCGGACATGGTCCTCCAGGATGCCGCCTTCGGAATTTCCATGGGCACTGCCGACAACGGTCAGGCCGAGAACGAAGTGCTCCGCTGCGCCTTCCGCCGCTGCGGACGCGGACTGCAAACCAACAACTTCAACTCGATGGACATCTGGGCCTGGTACTGCCGCTTCGAGGACTGCGAGCACGGCCTCTACAACGGCGCGGGCAACTTTCACGCATACCAGTGCCTCTTCCTGCAGTCGAAGAAGGCCGACATCGCCACCGTCAACCTGATGGTCTTCTCGTTCGTGGGCAACACGTCGATCGGATCGCAGTGCTTCCTGGATTTCGCGGGCGGGCACTCCTGGGGCTCGCCCACCTCGATCACCGGCAACCGGATCATCGAGCCTGCGGGCGACTTTGCCATGCGCTTGGGCAACGGCGGCCCGTACCTGCTGGCCGATAACGTCATCAAGAGCCGGCCGGGAAGCACGAAGCCGGCCGTGGTGATGACCTGGGGGGACCAGACGCTCGTTGGCAATACGTACACCGTGCCTGATCCCGTCAAGGAGGCAGGCCGGTTCACGCGGTTGGACGAAAGGGTCGTTGCCCCCGACGCGATTGACGCCAGGCCGCCGTCGCTCCCGCCCACTCCGCCGAAGCGGGACCGCAAGGTCTTCGAACTGCCCGCCAGCGCCGATGCCGCCACAATCCAGCAGGCCATCGACGGGGCTGCCCAGTTCGCCGGGCAGCGGCCCGTTGTGCATTTGCCCAAGGGCAACTATAAGATCGACCGCACGCTTGTGATCCCCGCCGGCTGCGACGTGCAGATCATTGGCGACGGAGCGGCGGAAACGGCAACCGTGCTGCAATGGACCGGGCCCGGCGGCGGCCCGATCTTCCGCCTCCAAGGCCCCAGCCGGGCCACGCTCCGCGATCTCTCGCTCCAGCCCGGCCGCGCCTCGGGCGTCGTGATCGAGGACTGCGATCAGCCGGGCGGACGTGTGTTTGCCGACCAGTTGAACGCCTCCGGCATGGGCCCGCGCGAGAACGGCACCGGGCTGCTGGTCGCCGGCGTGGAGCAAAGCGACGTTTTGCTGCGGTGCGCCCAGGGCGGCACGTTCTGCGACAAGTGGATCAGCGTGGTCGGCGGGCCTTCGCGACAGGCAGGGAGAGCGGCTCCCGGACAAGTCTCGGTCCTTTGCGGGGCGACCGGCACTGCCGAGGCGCAGTACTCCGTCTCCAAGGGCGGCCGACTCGTGGTGCGGACCGTCTACCACGAGGTCAGCGGAGAGAGCCCCCAGGGCATCCTCTTGGACGACGCCGGCTCATTGACGGTGGACACCACGCGGTTCTCCTACAAGACGTCGCCCGAGCGGCCGCTGGTGCAAGTAAAGGACTTCCGCGGCGATTTCGCGCTGTTGAGCGGCATGTTGCTGCCGGTGGGAACGGCCTTCCCGGCGCGGATCAACATTGCGGGGGACGGCTCCGGCTGCAATGTGTTGTGCATGGGCAACATGTTCTGGGCCCCGTGCAAGGACGTGACGGCCGACGTGGTCTGGCACAACGGCCCCAAGCCGCCCGCCAAGGCCGCGATGCTCAACTGCAACCTCAACGGCGGCAACGAGAGCGGGCTGAAGAGCGGCTTTGGCAGGCTGGACAACCGCGGCCAGGCCGATCCGGAGTTCCTGCGCAGGATGCTTGCCCCCCTGCGCGAGGCCCGAATATGGCTCCCGGGCGATGCCCCGCCGGGCGCGACCAGCGTAGAGCTTCACCGCGTCATCTGCACGGCCGGCCAGGGCGCCGTGTGCGTGGAACTCCGGGCGGGGAAGCGGTGAGGCCGGATCGTCCCAAGGCTGAAGGAGTTGCACCGGATCCACCGTTGAACTTGACGATTATCTATACTGCTGTATATATTACTAGCGTCGGCAAGAGTTTGAGGAACGGGCGAGAGTAGAGCGGATTGACAGCGGGGACTGCTCCCCGTAAGCTACGACCGCAAGGCGTGGCCAGTCGGTGTCAAAGCAGTTAAGCTGGAGAATCTGCGGCGCGGTTCGGCCCCAGGATCAGACAAGGCAGGATGGCGACAGGGATCGGCAGTTCGGAGACTGCTTAAGGGCCTGCAATGGCGAAGCACATTCACGAAATACGGGACGCGATCCACGTCTTTGCTCGCCTTGATTCCGACGAGCGAAAGGTTCTCGATTCGCGTCCCTTTCAGCGTCTTCGGCACATCCATCAGTTGGCTCTGACGCACTTGGTCTATCCAGGTGCTACCCACAAGCGATTCGAGCACTCGCTTGGTGTGATGGAACTCGCAGAACGTGCTTTCAGAGTCATTACTGCCAAAGACAACATCGACCACAGGGTTGCAGATCTCGTCCCTGGCGGCGAGGACCAACTTAGGTACTGGTGCCGAGTCCTGCGGATGGCTGCACTTTGTCACGACCTTGGTCACCTGCCGTTCTCCCACGCTGCCGAAAAAAGGTTGCTCCCCCAAGGGCGGACGCACGAGAGTCTGACGGTTGACCTGATCAAGAGCAAGGAAATGGAGGAGATTTGGGGGCAGATTACCCCTCCTCTACGCTCCGAAGAAATCGCAAAGCTCGCAGTTGGACCCAAGAAGCTGAAAGATCGGAGTTTTGACAGTTGGGAGCGGATACTTGCTGAAATCATCGTCGGGGATGCCTTTGGCGTTGACCGGATGGACTACCTGCTCCGTGATTCGCTCCACGCTGGCGTGGTGTACGGTAAGTTCGACCAGTACCGCCTCATCGACACCTTGCGAATCCTCCCCGAGAACGAGGACAAGTCTGCGGAACCGGTTCTCGGGATCGAAGCGGGCGGGCTGGACTCCGCGGCTGGCCTGCTCTTGGCGAGATACTTCATGTATTCGCAGGTGTACTATCACCGAGTACGTCTTGCCTACGATTTTCACCTTCAGGACTTCCTGAGCGCGTGGCTGGGCGAAAACGGATTGCCTACCGATCTCAACCAGTTCCTCAACCTCACGGACAACGAGGTACTGGTTGAACTTAGCAAAGCCGCTGATGATTTCTCACACCCCGGCCATGATCCAGCAGTCCGTATTGTCAAGCGGAAACACTTCAGGGTGCTTTACGAGCGAAACCCGAACGACTCAGCGAAGAACTCCGAGTGTGGGGCAGCGGTATACATGGCTGTGCGCGACAAGTTCGGCGATGCCTTCTTTCGGCATAAACGCGATACACAAAAGGGTAGCGGTGTTGTCTTCCCCGTAAGGAACCGCGACGGAAGAATCGTTTCGTCTTTCGCTGCTTCGGAGGTCCTCCAGAAGGTGCCGCTTGTCAACATCGATTACGTGCTCGTGGCACCGGAGAAACTCGCCGAAGCTAGTGCGTGGTTGAAAGAAGAACTCGAGAGAATCATCGCCCCAGTAGGGGAGGAAGAGTGATGAATAAAATGCAAAGGGCAGCGGTTATCGTGTCTCTGATCGAGGCATTGAGAGCCAAAGACAGTTGGTGTGGCGAAACCAACGTCCAGAAGGCCTGTTTCTTTCTACAGGAGCTAATGGGTGTTCCACTCGATCTGGAGTTCGTCTTGTACAAATACGGTCCCTATTCATTCGAGTTGACCGACGAACTCACTGCGATGCGGGCCGATTCGTTACTGGATTTGCGTATTCGTGATCCCAGGTACGGTCCTTGTTACGTTCCTGGCCAATTGGCCAGGTCTCTAATGGAACGGTATCCGAAGACAGTTGGCAAGTTCGCGAAGCCGGTTGAGTTCGTTGCCCAGCGGCTTGGAAGCAAGGGAGTGGCCGAGCTGGAAAGAGTAGCAACCGCACTTTACGTTCGCAAAGAGATGGGGACTGCGAGCGCAAGTGTGCGGGCAAACCGAATCACCGAGTTGAAGCAGCACATCTCGCGACCCGAGGCCAAGGCCGCAGTGAGAGAAGTGGACAAGATGTTTGATGACGCAGGGCAATTTGTCGGTCGCT
Source organism: uncultured Planctomycetaceae bacterium (assembly GCA_964354245.1). Lineage (GTDB taxonomy): Bacteria > Planctomycetota > Planctomycetia > Pirellulales > Thermoguttaceae > CAYGZI01. The sequence goes on along the minus strand of CAYGZI010000410.1, from coordinate 921 downwards.
GACTCCGGCTAAACGAGGGCAGGGACTAAAGGCAATCATCGCGTATGGGAGCTTGTTCAGACATCTGACCGTTTGGCTGGCGGGCTTGCTCCCCGTTTGGCTGCGGCCATTGCGCCGCGTCAGGAGGCAACACATGAGTGGTCAAGCAGAAGGTGCTCGCGCGGGTCCCACGGCAACGCGGCGTGATTTCCTGAGGAGGTCGGCCGCTCTTACGACCGTATTCGCCGCCCCGTGTCTCGTCCCTTCCACGGTCTTCGGTGCGGCCGCGCCAAGCGAGCGGATCGGGGTGGGTTTCATCGGCAACGGCAATCAGAGCACGCTTGATCTGCCGGCGTTTCTGGGGCACGACGACGCGCAGGTCTTGGCCGTCTGCGACGTAAACACCGCAAGCTACGGCTACAGGACGCCCGACCAGTTTCTCGGGCGCAAGCCGGCGCAGGAGAAGGTCAACAAGTTCTATGCGGCGAAGAAGCCCTCCGGCAACTTCAAGGGCTGCGACGCCTACAACGATTTCCGCGACGTGCTGGGGCGCAAGGACATCGACGCCGTGGCCATCGTGGTCCCCGACCACTGGCACGGCCTGATGACGGTCGCGGCCGCCAAGGCCGGCAAGGACATCTACTGCGAAAAGCCGCTTTCGCTCTGCGTCAGCCAGGGCCAGGCAATGGTCAAGACCGTGCGCGAGCACAAGCGGGTCCTTCAGACCGGGAGCCACTATCGCTCCAGCCCGGCCAACCGCCGCACGTGCGAGCTGGTGCGCAACGGCCGCATCGGGCAGCTCAAGCGGATCGTCGCCCTGGTGGCCGAGCAGAACGCCGTGGACCCCGGCCCGGGCTGGAAGCCGATGCCCGTGCCGGAAGGGTTCGACTACGAGATGTGGCTCGGACCCGCCACCAAGGTCCCCTATCACGAGGGCCGCTG